>CAZJZR010000073.1:0-10339 GCA_964550475.1 uncultured bacterium | reverse complement strand
TCTCCGCCTGCAACTCGCCAGACCGTTGCCGCCACAGCAAATCCAGCAAACAATGGTCTTGCCGGCTCACCCAAATGGCAATTCGCCGCACCGTATCCGAAAAATGCAACTGCCACTGGGCATTCAGCGGTTGGGCAATGGCATTAAACGCCGGACCAATCAAATCACGGGGTAGATTGAACCCCTCCAGTTGCCATTCAATCCGGCTCAGAAATAAGCCTGCTGTCGCATCCGTATGCTGATCCGCATGGATAATATTGCCACCGTTGGCGTAAATAAAATTGGCCAGTTTAGCAACCAAGCCCCGTTGGTCGGGACAGGAAATTAACAGGGTGGCAGTGGCTTCCGACATGGACAATTACCTTCAAGGCCGAGATCGTGTTTTAACAAGTTTTGGCAGTTAATTCAATCCAATGTGCTACAAAAGAGTCATGGCGTACCCCTTCCGGTAGCATGAGCCGAAGTAACCAGATCGCAGAGTTGGTCTGTATACTTGGTCTGCACAGTTAGTCTGGTGGATTGATCTGGTTGATTTCGTAGTCTGGTCTATTGAGTTTGAGTCATGTCGCCAATCAAACCAAGCAACTTGAATCAAGCCACTTGAAAGTTCGGGGTTGCCCCCCTGAACAATCACCTTGACTGCCCCCTAGTTGGACACCCTCGTCGTGATTGCCAACTGTCGCTTGACTCTCCGCCGACTGACTCTTCGCCAAATTAATTTTCTGCCAACTTAATTTTCTGCCAACTTAACTGTTGATGACCACTGACTAACTGGTTATTGAATGGTTGCCCCATAACAAATCTAGCGTCTTGTTCTTATGGCTCGTTACACTTCCATGATGACGGTGGCTTTCCCCATCAGTCAGCTTCGACAATTGCTCGTTCACATCCTAGAGCAATGTGAGTTGGAGATCATCTACAATTCTGGCGATTACATTGTGGCGCGGGAACGCCCAGGGCGAGTCGCCTACGCCAAATTGGTAGTTGTGGAAGTGCTGATTGATCGCACCTTGGCAAGGGGAAATGAAGTCAAACTCAGCCTAGTTGCAAAGAATGAGGAACTGCCGCTGCAATTGGATAACCATTGCTACGAAGTATTTACTGCCGTGAATCAAACCTTTTTGAGCAATCGGGAATGGCAGTTTATTGAACAAATTGCGGGTTGACTATTGAGAAATCCGGTTTCTGCATGACCACGTGACCAATTGCAGGTCTCAACATAAGGCGATCTGCAACTTTGCCAATTTCCCCTCTCTCCAGACCGCTAAGGAAAAGGAGTTGGGGGATGTCGCTTGCTTCCGGTCCGGTGGGGCATTCAAATACGTGGGTCGTTCCCAAATTTTAAGAAATACTGACCTAATCACAATTTGATTCGGCTTTCTGGCGACGACTGCAACTGAACTTTACATTTGCCAGGGTGTCCCTCGTGGGTCAAGGCTGATACACGCTGAGATCCGGCCAAGTTATCGGTAACAGTTGTAACGTTGTAACTAAGCTGGCCGCGACCGCTGGTTCGCATTCTGCCGATCGCGATCGCCACAGCGATCCCCGTTCTATTCAGCCGCTGCTTCCGGTCACGTGTGGTTGGATGTCCTGTCATCACCCTGTCAAGTCCCCCCAACTAGGTAACAGAAGATTTACTTAAAATCCTCCATTGGGGCTAGTCCAATCTTGGTTGTGGGACTTACACTGAAATTTATTAAGTAAAACCCTGATATTGCAGAGTGGACACTGCAATGCTTTGCCGTTTTCAACCGTCCACCGTTTACTGCTAGTGATCGGTCAGCCTCCGCTAAAAAAAAGCAACGCTCCCCCCTTTCTCTAGCAGTGCATAAACGGTTACTCTCAATACAGAAATATATGTTTTTTTTAGCTCAAGTGCCGGAGGTAACCTGTGGCTGTTAAAACTGTGGCAACTCAACGTGCGACTGGTTCCTTTGCTTTACTCGATAGCCTGCGGCGGCATGGTGTAAAGCACATTTTTGGTTACCCCGGTGGGGCAATTTTGCCGATCTACGACGAACTGTATCGGGCAGAATCGGCTGGTTTGCTGAAGCACTTTTTGGTGCGCCATGAGCAAGGTGCCGCCCATGCTGCCGATGGTTATGCCCGTGCTACAGGCCAGGTGGGTGTGTGTTTCGGCACCTCTGGCCCCGGTGCTACCAACTTGGTGACGGGGATTGCCACAGCTCACATGGACTCAATTCCCATGGTGATCATCACCGGACAGGTGTCCCGTGCGGCGATCGGCACCGATGCCTTCCAAGAAACGGATATCTACGGCATCACATTGCCCATTGTCAAACATTCCTATGTGGTGCGTGATCCCAGGGATATGGCGCGGATCATTGCCGAAGCCTTCCACATTGCCAGCACGGGTCGTCCGGGGCCGGTGTTGGTGGACGTACCCAAGGATGTGGGTCTGGAAGAATTTGACTACGTGCCCGTTGAACCCGGTACGGTACGGTTACCAGGCTATAAGCCAACGGTGAAGGGCAACCCCCGGCAAATTCAACAGGCGATTAACCTGATTCTGCAAGCGGAACAGCCGTTGTTGTATGTGGGGGGTGGCGCGATCGCCTCCAGTGCCCATGCCGAAATTTTGGAACTGGCGGAACATTTCCAAATCCCCGTCACGACCACGTTGATGGGTAAGGGCGCGTTTGATGAGAACCATCCCTTATCTGTGGGGATGTTGGGGATGCACGGCACCGCCTACGCCAACTTTGCTGTTACCGAATGTGATCTGTTGATTGCCGTAGGGGCACGGTTTGATGACCGAGTAACAGGCAAGCTAGATGAATTTGCCTCCCGTGCCAAGGTGATTCACATTGACATTGACCCAGCGGAGGTGGGCAAAAATCGCACACCGGATGTGCCGATTGTGGGTGATGTGCGGCAGGTGTTAGTGGATCTGCTGCGGCGGATCCATGAGGTGAACGCCTCCAACCGCCCCGGCCAAACCAAGCCGTGGTTGCGCCGAATCAACTCCTGGCGAGAAGACTATCCGCTGCAAGTGCCCCAGTACCCCGATCAACTGTCACCCCAAGAGGTGGTGGTGGAACTGGGTAAACAAGCTCCCCACGCCTACTACACCACGGATGTGGGGCAACACCAAATGTGGGCGGCACAGTTCCTCAAGAATGGCCCCCGTCGTTGGATTTCTAGTGCCGGACTGGGGACTATGGGCTATGGGATGCCTGCGGCCATGGGTGTGAAGGTGGCATTGCCGGATGAGGAAGTGATCTGTGTGGCTGGGGATGCCAGCATCATGATGAACATCCAAGAACTGGCTACCCTGGCGCACTACGGGATTAACGTCAAAACCGTGATTATTAACAACGGTTGGCAGGGTATGGTGCGCCAGTGGCAGGAAACCTTCTACCAAGAGCGGTATTCTGCGTCCAATATGGAACTGGGGATGCCCGACTTTGTCATGCTGGCGAAGGCATTTGGCGTGAAGGGGATTCTGGTGGAGTCCCGTGACCAGTTGGCCGGGGCGATCGCTGAAATGCTGGCACACAACGGCCCTGTGCTAATGGATGTGCGGGTGGTGCGGAATGAAAACTGCTATCCCATGGTGGCTCCGGGTAAGAGCAACGCCCAAATGTTGGGCTTACCAGAGCGCAAAACCTTGGAAAAGGCAGCGGAGTTGATCTATTGCCCCAATTGCGGGGCAAAGACTGTCGCCACCAATAACTTCTGTCCTGAGTGTGGCACGAAGCTGTAAGGGACTGGTTGAGTTGAGTTCCACCTGGTTGAGTTCCACAAGGTGTAGGGGCGGGTTTTGTCGTCAAATTAACAATCCTAGCGAGAGTTTCTCGGCTAAACCCGCCCCTACATAGATTAGACCTCTTGCACATTGCATGAAAGCTAATTGTTGGGTTGCCAAGATCTTCGCCCTCACCCTAAATCCCTCTCCCAAATCTGGGAGAGGGACTTTGAATTCGGCTCCCCTTCTCCCAAATTGGGAGAAGGGGTATAGCCCAAGGGGCATTCAAGAAAGGGGGATGTAGCTTGCTTCCCGTAGGGTGGGCGAGGATTGGCGGCGCAGAACCTAATTTGCAAGAGGTCTATTTATGGCTATTGGAATGGGCATGACTCATTGGCAATGGTAGGGGGTTAGTTACACAACCGATGACAGGGCATTGCCCCGACGGTAACGGAACTTTCCCAGTATTCCCTAGTCAAAGACCTCGTTCGTTATCGAATGGGAGCACGACCAATGCTGGGAATACCACAAAGAAGTCGCAACGGAAAACGGATGAGACAGTGGCGATCGCCGATCGCCCTCTTGCTAACGGCTGGGATCAGCCAAGGGGCGGTGATGCCAACGGTTTGGGCTGGCACTATCCCCACCCCAGTCCCAACCACTTACACCCTCACCCAGCTATTTGAGGCGACTCCCGTGCGGGTGATGGCCGGAGCCACCATTCCAGTGCGGCATGACAAGGAGAAGATTATCGTCACACCACAGGAAACGGCTCCTGTGACCTTGATTGTGGCGGAAAATCTGACCTCCCAAGGGCGGGTGTTAATTCCGGCAGGAAGCCAGATTGAGGGACAACTGCAACCGACTGAAGGCGGCACGCAATTTGTAGCGCGATCGCTGACCATCGGCAACACCGGGCGCAAAGTGGCTTTAGATGCCACCTCTAAAGTCGTGACCCGCACCCAAGAAATTGACAAGGGCACGAATGTCCGCTCGATTTTGACGGGTGCCGCCGCTGGAGCGGGTGCCGCTGCACTGATTACCCTGATCACAGGACACCGGCTGAATTTGGGCGTGATCCTGGGGGGAGCTGGACTCGGTGCCTTGGGTGGAGTGTTGATTGATGGACGCAAAAAGGCCAAGGTGATTGTGGTGGAACCCGTTCAGGATTTGGAACTGACGTTGCGATCGCCCCTAACCTTGTAAACCACTGACCTCGTACTCTGCGGAGTATTCTGCGGAATTGCAATCGGCATCAATTTGATCAGAAGCCTGTGCCCATTCGCCCCGGTCATGCCCGTATAGATCATTCCCCCGCTGACTGCTTTGCCGATTATCCCAACGGGACGTGAACCAACTGTAGGCACTGCTGGCTAACCAACTCAGACTCTGCCGCCGCCAGCCCATCCAACTGACACCACTGAGAATCACCAACAGCGGTGTAAACCAATCGCCCCACTGCACATAGGCGGTACGGGTTTGGCGACGGTACAGGTTAGCAATGTAAAGGCTGTATTGATTGCGCTGTGACAGCCAACGGGTGTGACCATGGGGATCGACTAAACCGGAGTAGCCTGTATTGGTAGCACGGACAGTCCAGCGATCGCTTTCCACCGCCCGCAGCACATCCTGGGCATGATGTTGCGCCATCATCGTGCCATTGTAGGGATCATTGTTCGACGCTGTGAGGATGAATTGTCCGCCCGCAGCCGCCTGTTGCCGAAAAATTTCACTAAAGGCGGAATCGTAACAGATGCCTGCGATCGCCCGGCCAAATGGCGTATCCAACCGTTGGCCAAACGCGCCCGGCACCATGCTGCTGGCGATCGGCGACAGGCGACCAATTAACCGCCCCACCACAGGCTCAAACGGCAGATATTCGCCCAACGGCACCAATTTGATCTTTTCGTAGTGGCTGAGGATGGTTCCATCGCCGCCCAGGGTAAACAAATTCTGGGTTAGCCGCCCCTGCCGCAACCCAAATGCCCCCAGCCAAACCGGAATCTTGGATTGTCCAATCGCTTGGTAGAGCGGGTTATCCTGCCAATTGCGATTTGTCCAGGGAAAGGGAAAGGCTCCTTCTGGCGTAATCACCGCATCTGCGCCTTGCATAGCCAACAGTTCATACCCCCTGGTGTAACCCTGCAACGCCCGTCGAATTCCCTCTGGCGACAGTTTAATTCGGGTGGGGATGTTGCCTTGAATGATGCCAATCTTCAAGTTGGACTCTGGTGCATCGGCGAGGGGACGGCTGTACAAGCCCCAGCCAACCCCATGGCTGATCAGCAGCAAGGCGATCGCGGCGATCGCCCCCACCGTCGCCTTGCGTCTGGTGGCGGCAACTGGCAACGGAGACAGCAGTAGGTGGGCGATCGCCACCGCAAAACAACCATTCACCGCCACGATCGCCCCCGTAATCATGGCCGGTCCGGACAGTTGGCCCAAATGCAAAATCACCAGATTGTGCGGACTTTGGGTAAAGGAGAGGGAAGTCCAACACAACGGCCCCAAACTCCACAGCCATTCCAACCCGCACCACAGAGCAGTCCCCACCAGAATCAACCACCAGGGAAGGGCGGGTGTCCCCTTGGCAAATCCGGTCAGTTTAACCAGCCAACCGAGGGCGATCGCCCACAGCCCCACCATCACCGCCCCCCATAGGGTAATGAATACCCAACAGAACAGCACAATGGCAACGCTGGCCGCCCAGGGAATGCCCATCCAAGTTAGGGGATGTAAGCCGCGAATCCAAGCGAGGGTGGAGCCATGATAGCCAATGCCCCACAGGATGCCCCACCACACCGACGGGGTTTTGCCGTACAGCACCACCCACCACAATGGCACCAGAGCCACCCAGGCCAGCGGCCATGCTTGAACTGGTGCAGGGGTTAACCCCATCAGCAGCCCCCCCAACAGTACAATCATTGCCTGCACGGGGCGGGAAAATTTGAAGAACAACATCCGGATTTCCGTTCACCTAGGGTCTTGCAGCCTGTTTCAGTTTTGGGACTGCTATAGACCACTTTAATCAGAACCTGCGTCAATTAGAACCTGCATCTGCATTCGCTTCGCCCAACAACAGAAAAATTACATTGTCTAAGCCTTTTTCAAAGCGCAAGGTTTTGATCAGATTGTGTTGTTCCGGGAGAACGGTGTTGACGATGATCATGTCTGGGCGATCGCTCATGGCTTTTTGCATTAATTCATCGCCATTGCTGGCTTCCGTCACGTTGTAGCCTCTGGTTTTCAGCACATCAATCAAGGTTTTGATCGTGGAGTTATGCTCATCAACCACCAACACTTTCCGCTTAGAGGCACCTTGGTTGATCAGGGTGCTGGCCTCTTGCAACAGGGCATCGACATTGAGGGGTTTAGTCAGGTAGCGATCGATGCCGAGACGATAGCCGCGTTCTCGATCTTCGATGATCGACAGGACGATGATGGGGATATCCATGGTGTTGGGGTCGCTTTTCAACACCGCCGCCACATCAAAACCATTCATTTGCGGCATCATGATGTCCAGCGTAATCAAGTCAGGCTTACGTTTTTTCACTTGGGCGATCGCTTCCATGCCATCCTGGGCTAACCACACCTCATAGCCCACTGCCTCCAGTTCTTGCTTCAACAATTCTCGAATCGACGCATCATCATCCACCACCAGCACCACTTTATGATCTTGGGGCATGGTCATCGCGGGCACTGGCGCGTGGACATTTAACCGCCGCACCAATTCTTCAATATTGATCCGCCGCACCGTATCAGTGGTAATGCGGGTGGGGATGGTGAAGCTGAAGGTGCTGCCTTCGCCCAGCGTACTTTCGACCCAAATCTGTCCCCCGTGATGTTCCACAATTTGTTTGCAAATTGGCAACCCCAACCCCGTGCCCTTGGGTTTATCGGTCAGGGTATCGCCCACCTGTTTGAATTTTTCAAACACCTTGTGCAAGTCATCAGGGGCAATGCCAACACCGCTATCGGTGATACTGACCACGATTTCGTGGTTGACCTTACGGGCACGGCAGGTGATCGAACCAGAGTCGGTAAATTTGACCGCATTGGAAATCAGATTAATGATCACCTGGATTAACCGATCGCGATCGGCCTCAATGTCTGGCAGATTCGGTTCAATTTCACAAATAAATGACAGGTGTTTTTGATCAAACAGCGCGGCGGTGGCGGCGGTGGATCGCTCAATCACCTCGGCAATCTGCAAGGGTTGCATATGCCATTCAATTTTCCCAGCCTCCATCTTGGCAATATCCAGCACATCGTTAATCAATGCGGTCAGCCGTTCCCCTTCGGACATAATGATGTCGAGGTTCGCACCCACCTGTTGCACGGCGCGGTCAATTTTCTTCTCGCCTCCAGGCACCAAGGGAAAGATGGTGTCATCCAATTTTTTCTTGACAATTTTGGCAAAACCAAGCACTGAGGTGAGCGGGGTTCGCAACTCATGGGACACGGTGGAAATGAAGTCGGTCTTCATTTTGTCCACTTCTTTTTCGGTCGTGATGTCGCGAATTAGGGTGACCGTGCCAAGGCAGATGAGGCTCCCTGCCTCTCCAGACCGGGATGTTTCGATGTAAATCGGGCGAGCTGCCGCCTTGCCAATCCGGTTCTGACTCAGACTAATTTCATCCACCGCCACATCGGTGCCGTCCTGTTTTGCCCGCACGGTTAATTCATACAGAGCCGTGGGAAAGTGTTCCTGCACGGGTTCCCCCGTCAAATCACAGTTTTGTAAGCCAAACAAACTCAGTAAGGACGGGTTACAACGACTGATTCGCCCATCTAAATCCGTCACCAGCAGACCATCGACCAAATGATCAATTACAGCTCGTAGATAGGCATTAGCCTGTTGCAGAGAGGCTTCCGCCTGTTTGCGTGCCGTAATATCTTCGACGGTGCCTTCGTAGTAAACAATCTTGCCGTGGGCATCGCGGATGGCTTGGGCATTTTCGGCAATCCAAATGATTTCGCCATCGCGACGATACACCTCCGACTCAAACCGAGACACCGCGCTATCCCGATTCATCAGGTCAAGGAAGGCTTGCCGTCGCTGGGGGTTGACATAAAGTTGGTGTTGGATATTGGTGAGATTGCTGATCAGATCTGTGGGGGATTCGTAGCCGTAGATTTGCGCCAAGGCCGGATTTGCCGTCAGGTAGTGCCCGTCGGGGGTGGTTTGGAAGATGCCGTTGAGGGCATTTTCAAACATATGGCGATATTTGGCTTCGGCGGCTTGTTTTTCGGTTTCGGCTTGTTGCCGTTGGCTGAGGCTGCGGGTGAGGGTGAAGAAAACGTAGAGAATTAGGATCAGCGTAAACAGGGCGAAGACTTGTATCCGGTGTTTTTTCCCAGCCAGTTGATTGATGCGGACTTGCAACAGGCGATCGAGGAAATTGTGCATGTGATCGTAGAGTTGCAGTTGAGCCGCGATCGCCCCTTCCGCCAACTCTTGATACATTTGGGGTTGTTGCATCCCAGACACTCGCACCTGTTCAATTAACCGCAGAAATTGGTTAGTGCGATTGAGCATAGTAGTTGTGCTGGGTTCAATCACACGGTTTAGGGACGGATCCTCGGTAGCACGGATGGCCACTCTCATGCCCCGCTGAATCCCGTCCATCGCCAAGTGCATCGAGTTCGAGAAAAACAGCAACCGAGCTTCTTGTGATGGTTCCAGGGTTTTGGTTGTTCTGAGTTGTCCGCCGATCGCCTCTGCCTGTGCCGTACTTTCCAAGGCTTGCGGTAATAGGTTGATCACCCCATCCATCAGGTAATAGGTATCTAAATCGGGATCGAGGATGAGGTTGGACGTGTCACCGACGTGGGCAATTTGGCTGAGGATGGCGGTAATGAGTTGGTTATGGGCAATGGTAGTCGTTTCTACGGCAGTGGAAGTGGGACTAGCGGCGATCGCGGCCCATTTGTCCTTGATCTGTTGCCAAGCGGGGGTGGTTTGCAGCATTTCCCCCAAGCGTTGATCCAATTGATCAAGCTGTTGGATCGTTTGTGTAATCTTGACCGTGTTTGCTTGTAGGCTCTTGGCTCTTGGGTCGCGGCTCTGTGGTGAGTTGGCCTGTGTCGTTTGGGATGGTGCAGGAGATGCAACAGCGGTGAGGGTGCGATGTTCTAAGGTGTGAGCCAACAGTTGCCGCAATTGGACGGTATATTCCACCCCCGCCCGTTCCTTTTGAGCGAAGTTGATGTCATTGTCTACTTCTGCCACAAATTGAGACAAGACGATGGTAAACGGCAGAATGAATAAAATCAGCAGAATGCTGAGTTTCAGCCGATTCGTAAGCTGTTTTTCCAAAGTTTTGACAACAGACTTCGCAATGTGAAAGGACATATCAGAGCCTTCTCTGTAATTTTAAGGACTAGTCAAGTAACAGAAATAACTACACATAACTACTGATTACTTCATGGACAACAGAGCCTAATCCTGATCAAGATAGCGGTTTTATGAGAATTCGGGCTAGTTGCCGCGATCGCCCCAGCTTCACTTCATCCGCCATATAGCCTATTGCATAGCTATGCGGCACAAATGATTGGCGCAAACCAAGTAGATCGGGCGTATTTCACGTTTGGGGGAGGGGCGGTTAAAACCGCATCTACAAGAAC
>CAZJZR010000072.1:0-10430 GCA_964550475.1 uncultured bacterium | reverse complement strand
TCCGGGCGAATAGAATATGCCCGTTGGGCAGGCTTTGCCTACGCGGCTATAAAAATACTAGCGAAGCCCTAGCGTAGCCATGCCGAAGGCTATTGCCCGTAGGGCTATAGTCCGCCTACGCGGACTAAGGGTTTTGAAACCCGCGTCGGCGGGTTTAGTTCTTGTAGATGCGGTTTTAACCGCCCCTCCCCCAAACGCTACCGTGTATACACAAGTTGAAACTGCTGTCGCGGAGGGCTGTTTAGCCCCCTAAATCCCCCAATTCTGGGGGACTTTGAATTTCTGTTCCCCCAGAATTGGGGGCTAGGGGGCGGCTCGGTATTGGCTCTGACTAGATTCGATCACTTATGTATACACGGTAGCCCCCAAACGTGAAATACGCCCCTACTTAGGTAGATCAACCCTGGATTGTTTGATCAACAAGGGTTGGGAACTTGCAACCGAAGGTATCAAACATAACGATATGTTGATTAGGCTGTTTTACCCGATTGGATCTTTTAACCTGAGAAAGAGAAATTGGTTAATCGTTCATTGTTGAATCGCTATGACGCGCTCCCTCCCTGGGGATTTTCTGGGTCAATATGCCATTGCACTGTGGGATTATTTGCAGCATCCTGGGTTGGATGGCTCAGAACGAACGGCCACTCCTGATAGTCCTGATCCATCTGCCCCATTGGTTAGGTCGATTAATTTGGCTGAACTGCTTATTTGTCGGGAGTTAGCCAGCCAAGCCATTGCGGATGATCTCAGTTGTGTGGACTTAACCGCAATTCACCAACAGGCGATCGCGGATTACCTGACTCGTGCGATCGCTGATCCAAACACCGGGGAAGTTGTTGCGGCCTCCGTCAAAGCGTTGGACTTTTTACAGGCATGTTTAGCCGCCTATGACCGCAATCGCCAAGTCCTAGAACTGCAACAACCAGAAGCCGAAGCATGGCTCCGCTCTGCCTTTGAAGCCTCTGGGGTCGGTTTGGGGTGGTCAGACTTAGAGGGACGCTGGGTGCGTGCCAACGATGCATTGTGCAATTTGGTGGGCTATACCGAAGCCGAACTACAAGCCACCAACTTTCAAACCCTAACCCATCCCGATGATCTGGCGTTGGATTTACAACAACTGGCGCAATTATTACGGGGAGAAATCAAGTCTTACCAACTCCAGAAACGCTACATCCATAAACAAGGGCATCCAGTTTGGGTGGTGCTAACGGTTTCGTTGGTGCGAGATGCGGCAGGTCAGCCCTGCTATTTGTTGGGGCAAATGCAAAACATTAGCCAACAGGTGCAGTTAGAAGCCGAACACCAGCGACGGGAAAACCTCATTCGCAACATTGCCGCTGGTATATCGGCGGCGACTGGCTATGCCTTTTTCCAGTCCCTAGTGGAATATTTGCAAGCCTTACTGGATGTAGATCAGGTTGTGGTGTCAGAACTCCTGCCGCCTAGCTACACCCATGGACGAGTCATGGCTGGCCTCAATCAAAGGGACTCCCTGGCTGGGCTGGAGTACGAGTTAGCTGGAACGCCCTGTGAACAAGTGGTGCGATCGGGCTATCAGCTTTACCCCGCTAACATCCAAGAACTCTTTCCCAACAATGGATTTTTGCCGACCATTCAGGCCGAAAGTTATGCGGGCATTGGCTTAGTCAGTGCATCCGGCAAACCGATCGGGGTGCTGTGGGTGATGCATACCCAACCGATCGCCCACAGCGAATTCATCCAAGAAGTGCTGACCATTTTTGCGGCACGGGCAGGGGCAGAACTGGAACGGCAGCGATCGGAGGAAAATTTGCGCCAGTACGAACGCTTAGTTGCCTCCACCCCAGACTGTTGCGCCATTATCGATCGCAACTACACCTACCGCCTGATTAACCCGACCTATCTGAAATGGAACTGTAAATCCTATGACCAGATCGTGGGGCATACCGTCGCTGAACTGTTAGGGGAGCACTTTTTTCAAACGATTGCCAAACCCAGTCTCGATCGCTGCATTGCGGGTGCAACCGACATAATTGTGGAAACCTGGCAAAATTATCCCGATGGTCAGCGGCGATTTGTCCGCGCCATCTATGCCCCCTATGTGGAACTAGACGGCAGCATTTCCGGTGTCACCATCAACGTCCATGACCTGACGGACTTCAAGCTAATTGAAGAATCGCTGCGCCAGAGTGAAGCCACCAATCAAGCCTTACTGCAAACGATCCCAGATTTGTTAGTCCGGATGGATAGCCACGGCAACTACACCGATGTTTCCCTGGCCAGTGATTCACCAGTGCCCACTGCCCAAAAGGTAATGGTCGGCAAGAATCTCTATGACATTTTCCCGCAGGACTTAGCGGAGCAACGGATGCACTATGTCAACTTGGCTCTGGCGACTGGCCAAGTGCAAATGTATGAATACGACCTGGAGATTGAGGGGCAGATTCAGTATGAAGAATGTCGGATTGTGCCCTGTGGTCAGGACGAAGTGTTAGTGATTGTGCGAAACATCACCGATCGCAAAACCGCTGAAATTGCCCTGCAACTGTCGCAACGGCAGTACCAGTCCTTAGTAGACAATTCCCCCGACATTATTGAACGGTTTGATACCCAGTTGCGCCACCGCTACATCAGTCCATCGCTGACGCGGATTACCGGGATTCCTGCTGAGATCTTCTTGGGCAAAACCTGTCGGGAGTTGGGGATGACCGACGGGATGGTGTGTGCCTGGGAAGCCGCTGCCCAGCAAGTCTTAGCGACTGGGGAACGGCACACGATCGAGTTTGAAACCATTACCCTCAACGGTGTGCGATCGTTTGAAATGGCAATTTCCCCAGAACGCTCTGAGCAAGGGGATATTGAATCGCTGCTGTGTATTTCGCGGGATGTCAGCGATCGCAAGGCCACAGAAACCATGCTGCGGCAGTATGAACGGATTGTCTCCGCCACGCCCGATGCCGTCGCCTTAATTGACCGCAACTACATTTACCAAGTTGTGAATGATGTCTATCTCAACTGGCATGGGCGATCGCGGGAAACGTTGATTGGCCATTCCGTCATCGACTTGGTTGGTGAAGCCATGTTTGAAGCCGAGGTGCAACCCCGGTTAGATCGTTGCTTTGCCGGAGAAATTTCCGACTGGCAACTCTGGCTCACCTATACCGGCGTGGGGCGGAAATACGTCCGGGTGATCTACACCCCCTATGTGGATGTGGATGGCACCATTGTTGGCGTAGTGATTACGGTGCATGACCTGACCGAACTGAAGCAAACCGAAGAAGCCCTCAGCCAAAGCGAAACCCGCTTCTTACAAATGGCTGGAGCGATCCACGAAGTCTTTTGGCTAGCCGAACTCGACTTTAGCCAAATCCTCTACGTCAGCCCTGCCTACGAAACCATCTGGGATCGCAGTTGTGCCAGTTTATATGACAATCCCCACTCCTTCCTAGATCCTGTACATCCAGAGGATCTGGATCAGGTGCAACGGGTTTTGTACCAGGATTGTCAGCAAGGGTTTGATCATGAGTATCGGCTGTTGCATCCGGATGGTTCGGTGCGCTGGATTTGGGAACGGGCATTCCCCATCACCGATGCAGACGGCAAGCCCTATCGGTTAGTCGGCATCTCCCACGACATCACCGATCGCAAAGCCGTGGAACTGGCTCTGTTGCAGCAACAACAATTCACCCACCAAATTGCCGAATCGACCCAAGCCATTTTGTACATTTACGACTTGGTGGAAAACCAAAACGTTTATGTGAACCAACAAATGGAGGTGATTCTGGGGTATAACGCCCAGGAGGTGCAGAACCTGGGGAGTGAGCTATTCCCCACCCTATTGCATCCGGACGACATACCCAGTCAAATGCTCAATTACCAACGCTGCTTCACGTTGCAGGATGGCGAGGTCTTGGAGTCGGAGTACCGGATGCGCCATAAGGATGGCAGTTATCGCTGGTTACTCAGTCGGGATAGTGTGTTGAACCGCACCGCAGATGGAGCTACGCGGCAAGTGCTGGGGGTCGCCGTGGACATCACCCACCTGAAACAGGTACAGACGGCTCTGCGTCAACGGGTCGAACAAGAGCAACTGCTCGCCACCATTGCCCAACGGGTGCGCCGTTCGTTGGACTTGGAGGAAATCCTGCAAACTACGGTGACGGAAGTCCGGTATTTATTGCAAGTGGATCGGGTGATCATTTACCGCTTCAATCCAGATTGGAGTGGGTTAGTCACCACAGAGTCGGTGGCTCCGGGCTGGTTGCCATTGCTCAACATGGAGATCACCGATACTTTCTTTGTCCAAGCCCAAGGCCGTGCCTATCAAGACGGGTTACCACGGGCGATCTCGGATGTGCGTTCCGCTGGTCTTGATCCCTGCCATCTGCAATTAATGGAGGATTTACAAGTCCGTGCCAAGTTAATTGTGCCGATCTTACAGGGGGAATATCTCTGGGGCTTGTTGGTGGCGCAACATTGCTCTGACATCCGCCCTTGGCAATTGTGGGAAGGGGATTTACTGTCGCAACTGGCGACCCAAGTGGGCATTGCCATCCAACAAAGTGAACTGTATCAACAAACCCACCGGGAGTTAGTCCACCGCAAACGCACGGAAACAGCGTTGCGGATTTCCCAAGCCCGGTTTGCCGGCATTTTAGACATTGCCAGCGACGCGATCATTTCCATCGACACCAGCCAACGGATTACCTTGTTTAACCAGGGGGCAGAGCGGATTTTTGGTTACAGCACCGGGGAGGTGTTGGGTCAACCGTTGGATATGCTGCTGCCAGAACGCTTGGGCGCAATTCATCATCACCATGTGGAGCAGTTTACCCACGAACACGATCGGGCGCGGCGGATGGGCGATCGCAGCGAGATTTTTGCCCGTCGCAAAGATGGCAGCGAATTCCCTGCCGAAGCGTCGATTTCTAAACTGACGATCACCGGTGAAGTTATCTTTACCGTGATTCTGCGGGATATTACCGAGCGCAAAGCGGCGGAAGCGGCTCTGCAACAACGGGAAGAAATTTTGCGAAAACTGTCGGAACGGGTGCCGGGATTCCTGTTCCAATATCGCCTGTATCCCAATGGCCATTCCTGTTTCCCCTACGCCAGCGAAGGAATTCGCCAGGTGTATGAAGTCACTCCAGATCAGGTCGAAACCAATGCTGATGCCGTATTCACCATCATCCATCCCGATGATTTGGGGATGGTGGCGGAGTCGATTCAGCGATCGCACGCCACCCAAGAACTCTGGTATGCCCAATACCGAGTCGTTTTACCCCAGAAGGGGCTGCGCTGGTTAGAAGGTCAGTCGATGCCAGAACGCTTACCCGATGGCAGCACCCTCTGGCACGGCTACATTCGCGATATCACCCAACGCAAAGACGTAGAAATTGCCCTCCAGCAACAAACAGAGCGGGAGCAAACCCTGAATCGGGTCTTCCAATCCATCCGGAAATCCTTAGATCTGGATACGATTTTTGCCACCGCCACCGCAGAGACGGCTCAACTGCTGCATGTGGAACGGGTGCAAATTGCTCAATATTGCCCCGATCGTCGCTGCTGGCGGATGGTCGCCACCTGGCAACAAACGGGCTTAGCCGATACCGTCGGTTTGGAAATTACAGATGTCACCAATCCTTTCTCCGATCAACTGAAACGAGGATATCTGGTGCAGGTGAATGCGACGGATGCGATCGCCGATCCAGTCAATCAGCAGATCGGCGAACTGATGCCGGGAGCCTGGGTACTGGTTCCCATGATGGTCAAAGGTACGACCTGGGGATGTCTGACGGTCAACACCACCCAACAACCGTTTAACTGGACACCGGAACAGGTGCAACTGGTGCAAGCCGTCGCCAACCAACTGGAAATTGCCATCCAACAGGCCAATTTGTACCGCCAAACCCAACAACAAGCCTACCGAGAGCAGGCACTCAACCGCGTCGTGCAGGCGATGCGGCAATCCCTCGACTTGCAGACTATTTTGGCAACGGCAACGGCAGAAGTCACCCAGTTGTTACCTGTGGAACAAGCCAGCATTGTGGAATATTGCCCCGATGAAGGCTGTTGGCGGCACATTGCCGCGTTCCAAAATCAGCCGAATATGAAGGATGGGGTGGGATTGGAAATCCCCGATGCGGGCAATCCCTTTGCCGAACAGTTAAAGCGGTTGGAGGTGGTGCGGGTTGATGATGCCAGCACGATTGATGATCCGATCAATCGGGAATTAGCCACCCATGCTCCCGGTGCATGGCTGCTGGTACCTGTGGCGGTGAATGGGGTATTGTGGGGCAGTTTTAGCCTGCGGACGAACCAACAGGAGCGGGGTTGGCAGGATGAAGAGGTGCAGTTGGCACAAACCTTGGCGAATCAGTTGGCGATCGCCATTGCCCAGGCCAATCTGTACCAACGGTTGCAGGCGGAACTGGCGGAACGGCAACGGGCAGAACAAGCACTGCAACAGTTAAACCGCGAGTTGGAAAAACGAGTGGAAAATCGCACCGCCGCCCTGCACCAACAGGCAGAACAGGAACGGCTATTGCGATTTGTCACCCAACGGATTCACGAATCCTTTGACTTGGATGCAATTATGGAGGAATCCTTGGTGGCCACCCGCCAAACGTTGAATGCCGATCGGGTTGCCCTTTATCGGTTTAATCCCGATTGGAGTGGCAGTTTTGTGGCAGAATCAGTAACGCCAGGATGGGTGCCTCTGGTTGGTTCAAAAGTCCGTCGAGTTTGGCAGGATACGTATTTGCAAGAAACCCAAGGGGGGCGGTATCGCAATAACGAAACCTTGACCATTCACGACATCTACGCCGTAGGTCACCAGCAATGCCACATTGATTTGCTGGAGCAGTTCCAGGCCAAAGCCTATGCCATTGTGCCGATTTTTGTCCACGACCAATTGTGGGGGCTGTTAGCGGCCTACCAAAACTCTGCACCGCGCCACTGGGAAAACCGCGAAGTGGAACTGATGCGCCAAATTGCCCTGCGGATGGCGATCGCCATTCAACAGGTGAATTTGTTGCAACAGGTGCAGACGGAACTGAAGGCCAACAGTTTGCTGGTTTCCATCGCCCAAACCATTAACCAGGCGATTAGCTTGGATGAGGTATTGGAACCGTGCCTGGAGGAAATTCGCCTGTTTTTAGGGTGCGATCGCGTCCTCGTCTGTCGGTTGGAGGACGGCGATGCAGTGGTGATTGAACAGGAATCCGTCTCCGATCCAAAACTGTCATTGTTGAATCAAATCTTGGTGGAACCGTGCTTCCGGCAAACCTGGGTGCAACGCTATGCCGAAGGCCACACTGCCGCCTATGCCGACATCCACACCGCGTCCCTGATTCCCTGCCATGTGGAATTTTTAGCCCAATTGCACATCCGTGCCAATTTAGTGGTCGGCATCTTGCACATGGATAAACTCTGGGGGTTGTTGATTGCCCAGCATTGCCACACCCCCCACGAATGGCAAGAGACTGAAATCAATCTGGTCAAACGCGCCGCTCTGCAAATTGGCATTGCCGGACAAAAAGCCTCGCTGTATAGCCAACTGGAAGTGCAGCTCAACCAAAAAGAGGTGTTGCTGAAGGAAGTTCACCATCGGGTGAAAAATAACCTGCAAGTGATTTCTGCCATGCTGCGGATGCAAGCCCGGTCTAGCCCCGACCCCATGGTGAAAACCGCCCTAGCCGATAGCCAAAACCGCCTCCGCGCCATCTCCCTGATCCACGAACACCTCTACCAATCCGCCAACCTAGAACGCAGCGGCTTCCATGACTACATCCGACGCTTGTCCAATGCGATCGTTGCCGCCCATAGCGTTGACCCCCGCCAAATCACCCTGCACCACCACCTGCAACCCATCTACCTCAACCTCGAAACCGCCATCCCCTGCGGTCTGCTACTGAATGAACTAATCACCAACGCCATCAAACACGCCTTCCCCAATGGTCGCCAAGGTGAAATCCACATCACCCTCGAACCCATCCCCTCGGCAACATCTAGCACCGACCGGCTGCCCAACTCTGCCCAACCCTCCTGCCCCATTCCCCAACTGGTCACCTATCGCCTAATTGTGGAAGACAACGGCGTTGGCCTCTCCCCCGACCTCGACATCAGCCGCCTCAAATCCCTCGGCCTTAAAATTTCTTATGATCTCGCAACTCAACTACAGGGAACACTAGAAGTAGAACGAGTTAACGGCACCCGCTTCCAACTGACCTTTGCCGAATTGGAATATCGGAAGCGGATTTAAGAGTGGTGAGTGGTAAGTGATGAGTGATGAGCGGTATACCTGGCTGGGATTCCTCAATTCGTCAATTCCACTTACTCCCCAACTCCACTCACTCACGCACTCATCACTCACTCACCACTCATCACTCTCCACTCATCACTCACCAATGAACGCGCAGAAAATCCTAATTACTGAAGATGAGGTATTAGTTGCCAGGGAATTGGCAGAGACCTTGGAGGAATTGGGTTATGAGGTGACCGCGATCGCCCATGATGGCAAAACCGCCCTGCAAAAAGTCAGCGAAACCTCCCCAGACTTGGTGTTGATGGATATTGTTCTACCGGGACAAATGGATGGGATTGAAGTGGCAAATTTCATCCGTGCCCATCATCACATTCCGGTGGTTTACCTCACCGCCTACGCCGATACCGAAACCCTCGATCGCGCCCAAATTACCGAACCCTTTGGCTATTTGATCAAACCCTTCCAGGCCAAAGCCCTGCACACCACGATCCAAGTTGCGCTGAATCGCCATGCGGTAGAGCAAGGGAAGTTAAAGAACCTGCGCCAAAACATCAGTTCCTTCCTACCCCACGAGTTAAACACCCCCCTCTGCACCATCCTCTCGTCGCTGGAACTGCTAACCGAGTATTACGATAACTTTTCCCGTTATGAAGTGCTGGAACGGTTATGGAGTGTACAAAACAGTGCTACTCGCCTCAATCGCACCTGCCAAAACGTCTTGCTCTATACGGAGTTAGAAATATTAGAACAAGATCTGCATCAATTGGAACGGTTGCAACAAGACACCACCCCCTCCAGCTATGGCGTGATTAAAGCCCAAGCCTACACCAAAGCGGAAGAGATGAATCGCACCGCTGATCTGCAATTGGAATTGGAAGATTTGCCGGTGCGGATGTGTAAACACTACCTGAAACGGTTGGTGGATGAACTGTTGGACAATGCGTTTAAGTTTTCCTTGCCCGGCACGCCTGTCCGATTGCATAGCTTTTTACAGGATAATTCGTTTTATCTGGCCATTAGCGATCAAGGACGGGGGATGACTCCAGAGCAAATCGCCAATCTGGATGCGTTTGTCCAGTTCGATCGCCATCGCTATGAACAACAAGGGTTAGGCTTGGGATTGGCATTGGTCAAACGGTTGGTGGAATTACACAACGGTAAGTTGAGTATCCGCAGTGTGGTGGGTGAAGGTACAACGGTGGTTGTTCATTTGCCGATCTAATGGGATTGTGAATTTGACGACAAAACCCGCCCCTACAATTACAGCATCGAACCCGGTTGTAGGGGCGCGGTTTCCGCGTCCTTGATCTGATCATCTGGGCAGTTACGATCTCTGTCTAAATGTCAGACTAAATGTCAGTCTAAATGTCAGATCTATGGGGCAACCACACACTTCGGCGTAGCTCAGGACAAGCTTCGGCTCTGCTCAATGCAGGCGGGGGGCTTGCCCCTACAGCTTGGCGTGTAGAATGTCGTGAATAAACCAGGTTCAGCCCCTGCACTGATCTCAGGCTTCTTCAGTTGCTGGCAAAAAAACTGGGTCATCCAGAGCAGTTCCTGCGGCGACTGGGCAAGGCTCAAGTTGTGATTACCTGACGCACGGCGAGGAAATCACCCGCTTGCACCATGCACATCTCAACCAGAGGGATAGAATAGGAATATTTAGTTACAGACTGTTGCTAATTTCAGTGGTAGTTCTTCAGTGGTAATTCTGCCCCCAGCCGGGTTACCACTGAAATTAGCCCCTAGTCTGTGACGTGCCAGTTGTCGTCTGTTCGTTTTTTCAGCCCAATTCAACCTATGAGTACTCAGAAACAGGATCGAATCATCATTTTTGACACGACCCTCCGGGATGGCGAGCAATCGCCCGGTGCATCCCTGAATATGGACGAAAAACTGACGATCGCGCGTCAACTGGCACGACTGGGGGTAGACGTGATTGAGGCTGGGTTCCCCTACGCCAGTCCGGGGGACTTTGCGGCGGTGCAGCGGATTGCCGAAGTGGTGGGCGTGGAAAATGGCCCCACCATTTGCGGTTTGGCACGGGCAGCACGGGCGGATATCCAAAAGGCGGCAGAAGCGTTGCGGCCAGCGGTGAATAAGCGGATTCATACCTTCATCGCCACGTCGGATATTCACTTGGAATACAAGTTGAAGAAGACCCGCGCCGAGGTGTTGGCGATCG
>CAZJZR010000071.1:8689-10508 GCA_964550475.1 uncultured bacterium | reverse complement strand
CCCAAAGGGCTTATTCTATTCGCCCGGATGTCCCCCCCAACTGTTGGATACGCCCTAACTAACTGGTAATTGGTAATGGGTAATTAGGTAATAGGTTGGTTTTCCAATTAGGGATCTGTAAATAAATAAAATACCCAGCGTAGGATGCGTATAGCCTCTGGCAATAGCCTAAAGGCATGGGCTTCGCCTAGGGCTACGCTAAAGGCTTCAGCCGTAACGCATCATGTTTAAACTATGGGTACTTTATTTTTACTGATCCTCAATGATTTTGTGTTTGAACCGATAACCTTGTACGGGCGAAGCATTCCGGTAGTTAAGTTAGGGAATGACCGAAAAATCATGGCCGGAATGCTTCGCCCCTACGTTGGGCAACACAAATTTAATTAGAACCAGTATTTTTACGCTCCTCTCTTACCCATTACCAATCACCCATGACCCATTACCCAAACCTACACACGCCCGCGTAGGGTTTGTGCCATTTCGTTGGGCTTGGGTGACGATTCCAGAGCCGTTTCTTCGGTAATCCGTCCGGCCTCGTACAAGGCGTAGAGGGATTGGTTCATCGTACACATACCGTCGAAGGTACAGCGCGGGATGATGGCTTCAATTTCTTCCACCTGACCCCGACGAATGTAGTCCTTCACCGCATCGGTGTTGATCATGATTTCGTGGATGGCGGCGCGTTTGCCGTCGGTGGTTCGCACCAACCCTTGGGCGATGACGGCCACCAACGATTCCGCCACCTGCACCCGCATCGGCTCTTGCTCATCCGGGTTATACAGGTTCAAAATCCGTTCAATCGTCTTGACGGCACTGTTGGTGTGCAAGGTTCCGAATACCAAGTGACCGGTTTGGGCGGCTTTGAGGGCAGTGTTAACTGTTTCGCGATCGCGCATTTCCCCAATTAGGATGATGTCCGGGTCTTCCCGCAGCGAGGCTTTCAGCGCGTTGTCAAACTTGAGGGTGTGAATCCCCACTTCCCGCTGTTTAATCAACGATTTGCGGCTCTGGTGCACAAATTCCACCGGGTCTTCGATGGAGATGATGTGCTTCGGCATTTCCTTGTTGATGTAGTCGATCATCGCCGCCATCGTGGTCGATTTCCCGGAACCCGTTGGCCCCGTCACCAGAATCAACCCCTTGTGATAGTGACAGACATCCCGGAACACCGGGGGCAGGTTCAGATCTTCCATCGTCAGGATCTTCACCGGAATCAACCGCAGCACCATGGCGGGGCCACGCAACGAATCAAACACGTTGATCCGAATCCGGGCAAAGTCATACTGTGCCGCCCCGTCAAAGTCCAAGTGGTCTTTGAAATAACGGATTTGCTCATCCGTCATAATTTCGGTCAACCAACTAAAAAAGGTCGCCTCATCGGTGACGGGATAGGAGGTGAGGTCAATTTGTCCCCGATTTCGGAAGCGTGGGGTTTCACCCACCCCAACGTGAATATCCGAAAACCCTTTCTCAAACGCTTCCCGCACAAGCTGTTCCATCGTTGGCGCACCACTGGCGCGTCCCCGGGTTGCACTGGGGGGAGCGGGAGGCGTTGCCGCACTGGGTGCCCGCCCCGGCGAGGGCGGCGGTGGCGTCATTGGTGGGGGAGCCGGAGGTGGCATGGGTGCGCCCCCCCCTTGTTGCGTCGGGGGCGGCATGTACTGGGTGGAGGTGTTAGACGTGCTATCAGCCGTTGGTCTGGGCGGTGGTGGCGGTGATGGTGAAGCCGTCGGGCGGCGTGGAGATCGAGTCGAAGTGGCTCATCCACACCTGCTGGTGGGTGGGCTGGCCGCCGGCGAACACCACGCCGGGGTGCACC
>CAZJZR010000071.1:0-8679 GCA_964550475.1 uncultured bacterium | reverse complement strand
GGTGGCGGTGGTACACGGGGAGCAGGTGGCGGTGGAACTGGGGGACGTTGATCGTTCATAGGGAGTGTGTTGGTTGATTCTGCTTAGAGAGTTGAGACTGATAGGGATTGCGATCAGGGCAATCCGATCACACCAAGATAGATAAAGACGATAGATAAATTAAATGGGATCAAAGGGGATAAATCGGTTGACGCAATGAATTGTTAACAGTTGAGCCAGTGATGAGGGAGCGATCAGAGAGCCGGACAATTCAGCAAGATGCTAGAGCTTGGGGTTCCTAATCCTGTCAGGTCAATCCATACACCCTTGATTAGCTGCATCCGCAATAGCAGGTTGATTTTTTGGCGTTGCTGAATTTAGGGATGAGCTAAGAGTTGGATGAATTGAAACTTCGTTCCAATTCATTCTGCTATTCAGCAACACCGATTTTTTGTGTGCTCCGCGCTTGAACAATCAACTTTGAAAACATCGTCTTAGAGCCAATCTAACCGATATATCCACATCGATGACCATACTCCAGCTTAGGATGCCCATCATTAACCAAGACATATCGAGTCATCCAGTCAACTGGCTGATTTTGTCGGCCAGTTGGAGGAATTCTCACTGGAGTCTGTGGCTATTCACTTCAAGGCATAACGCTCTCACCTATAATTCAAGAGATTTCATGTATCCAGAGATTTCATGTAACTCCAGCGATCGCATGGACTCAATCTTACGGGTAAGCTCATCGATTCAAAGTCACTGCTGCCAGCCAGCCAACTTTTTTGCCCAAATTGTACCTTAACCCATGACCCCATCGCCAATCCGTGTTTGTATTACCCTTGGCACCCGTCCAGAGGCCATTAAATTAGCTCCTGTCATTGCCGCCTTTCAACAGGCTGAGTGGTGCCAAACTCAGGTTGTGTTGACCGGACAACACCGGGAAATGGTGGATCAGGTGATGCAACTGTTTCAGTTAACAGCGGATCATGACTTGGCCATCATGCAGGCGAAGCAATCCCTCACTGATATTACCTGTCGCAGTCTTCAAGGTTTGGAGGGGTTGTTTCAGTCATTGCAGCCTGACATGGTGCTTGTCCAAGGTGATACCACTACAGCCTTTGCGGCGGCATTGGCAGCGTTTTACCAAAAAATTCCCGTTGGCCATGTGGAAGCAGGTTTACGTACCGATGAATTGTTTAATCCCTATCCAGAGGAAGCCAATCGGCGGCTAATTTCCCAAATTACCCAGCTTCACTTTGCGCCGACGACCCAAGCGGTGGAAAATTTGCAGCGATCGGGGGTGACGGGTGCCATTCACCACACAGGCAACACGGTGATCGATGCCTTACTGACCGTAGCGGCGCAACAGCCAAAGTGTGATGTGCCAGGCTTGGATTGGCAAAAACATCGGGTGTTGTTGGCGACGGTGCATCGGCGGGAGAATTGGGGAGCACCGCTCAGCCAAATTGGTGAGGGGTTTTTACAAGTTTTGGATCATTTCCCGGATACGGCGTTGTTGTTGCCGTTACACCGTAACCCAACCGTGCGGGAACCGTTGCAAGCCATCCTGGGCAAACATCCCCGTGCTTTTTTGATCGAACCGTTGGATTATGCAGATCTGGTTGGGGCAATGCAGCGATGCCATCTGCTCCTGACGGATTCAGGCGGGTTACAGGAAGAGGCACCCAGTCTAGGGAAACCTGTTTTGGTGTTGCGAGAAACGACGGAACGACCGGAGGCGATCGCGGCGGGCACGGCTAAATTGATTGGGACAACCACAGACTCAATTTTGACCAATGCCGGAAAATTGCTGAGTGATACAGACGCTTACAACGCCATGGCAATGGCCGTCAACCCATTTGGGGACGGCCATGCAGCAGAACGAATTCGTGAAATCGTAGAGCGTTTTTTTCAGTCATACCTGGTTGATGCCCACTAAACAGAATATCCAGCCCATGCACCAATCAGGTACTGGCAAAGCCTGATCGCCGAAACGCTTAGGGATTAACCAATCAACCGGATGGCTGCATGGTCAGGCTGGCGGATTCAACTTAGCCAAGGCATCATCAACAGATGGTTGTAACGACAAAAATTGATCCAACCGGACTAATTTGACCGTTTGGGTCACCCGTGGATTGGTGACAATCTGGAGAATTCCTCCACCTGCTTGGGATTTTTTCGCCGATTGTACCAACGCGCCCAACCCAGAACTGTCCACAAAATCAATGTGGGATAGATCCAAGATGACGTTTTTGGGGCCATCATCAATGCATTTTGCTAAAACTTTCCGAAAGGTCGGTTCAGAAAATGCATCTAGTAACCCTGTGAGGCGAAATAATTGATAGTTGTCCCTAATTTCTCGTGTGCCTCGTAAACTCACGGTTAGGGTAAGTGTTTCAGGAATAGAAACCTCCTGCGTTGATGCTGAATGACAAATGTGTAGCGGTTGATCCTTCCATCGGCTTAGCGCAGCAAGTACAGCCCATGCCTATAGCGTTTTGCCCTGCCATCAAATACAACAGATAAGACGATGATGCTTGCTGGTTTGAGGGTTAAGTGGTGTGGAATAGTCCGTACCACCGTAAGCGGCTAGATTGTGCGGGTGTCGCTGAATCTTGGGATGGCTGAATCTTGGGATGAATGAGAGGGGATGTGAACTGGAAGAACCCAACGCACACTGCCCACCATTCAACACCACCATGGCTAGGAGATGCAAGCCGTTACGCAATGTGATTAATAGAGGATTAAGTATAGACACGAATATCAATTATTGCAACCTACTTGTATCTGATTTAGCTGGGTTCTCAATTCCGGTGCTGCTGAATAGCAGGATGAATTGCAACGAAGTTGCAATTCATCCAACTCTTAACTCATCCCTAAATACAGCAACGCCGAATTTTATTTCACTTGCAGGATTGCTCCTCCCATCCCTCAATTGGTTAGGCCATGCTCGATCGCGTACCGAACCAACTCAGTCCGGCTGTTGGTACCCGTTTTGGTAAACAAGCGGCTGACGTACTTTTCGACATTTCGCACACTGGTATTCAGGTCACGGGCGATTTCTTTGTTCATCATGCCCTTAGAGACCAGTTCCAGTACACTTTGCTCCCGTGGGGTCAGGTCAATTTTGATTGGGGCGGGTGTTTTTTGGAAGGCTCCCTGCTGGGTTAAGAGGGCGCGGATTTCGGCAATTTGGCGAGCCATATCGGCAATATCTGGGGTTTCGCCGTCACCTGTGCTGGCACTGTCCTGCTTCCGCTTCAGCAGGTTTTCCACGATCGCCACCAACTCATCGGGGTCAAACGGTTTCGGTAAGTAGGCATCACACCCCGCTTGGTAGCCTTGGATGCGATCGCCCGTCATCCCCCGCGCCGTCAGAAACACCACGGGCAACGCCTTAAACCGCACATCATCCCGCAATTGTTGCAGGAATTGATAGCCATCCACCTGCGGCATCATGATATCGGTAATGATCAAATCCGGGGCGAATTGCTCTAGCTGTTGCCAACCCTCTTGGGCATTGGCCGCCACCCGCACCGTAAATCCACTATCGGCCAAGTATGCTTGCACCGCTTGCCGCAGACCCGGTTCATCATCCACCAATAGCAATTGTCCTGCCATGCGCTCCTCCCCCTTTGCCGTAAGTGTTTGCCGTCCGCCACGAGTTCATTTACTGTATTTCTTACTGTAAAGGTATTTCTGGCGTAAAGGATTCGGTTTATGTCCCTTCTGGTATACGGAATTCCCAACTGTGGCACCTGTAAAAAAGCCTTGCAATGGCTAGAAGCGCGAGGCATTGCCTACGAATTCATCAACACCAAAGAGCATCCGCCCACCCAGGAGATGCTGGCCGATTGGGTCGCCAGTCTGGGTGCGGCTCCAATGCGAAATACATCTGGACATTCCTACCGAGCCTTGGGGGAAGACAAAAAGGATTGGACAGATCAGCAATGGATTGAGGCGTTTAGTGCCGATGCCATGCTGATTAAGCGTCCGTTGTTTGTCAAAGACGGGAAGGCGATTTTAGTTGGGTTCCGGGATAAAGATGTGGCTGCAACATTGACAAATGTCTGATCAGCCCAACCGCACCAGCAAGTGTGGGGCTTAGGAATCGGATCGGAATTGATGCGGTCTGCGGTCTTGGGGGAGCAGGGGCTACTGCCCCAACCCCTCTACCATACTCGACAACTCTCGCTCAAAGACGACCTGCGCGCGGTTGGTGCGTCCACCAATGTAAAACCGCCCATTTTGGTGCAGTGCCCAAATTTGTGAGTGAGAGACATAACTCATCACCACTCCCAGCATCAGAAAGCCAAATCCTGCATAAACCAAGGGAATACCGGGATCAGCTTTAATTTGCAGACCCGTACTGCCGATTAGATCGGCGATCGCCAACGTAATCCCATTCACCTCCGTAGACATGCCCACCCGCACCGTAGACACCAGCTTACCCTGCATGTCATAGACCAACACCATGCCTTGCAAGTCTTTGACAATCAGGGATACCCCTTCACTCATATCCGGCTTGGTGGGTACCCATGTTCCCCACAGGCGACCTTTGCCGCCGGTATCCAACTGAGCCATGGGAAACTGCAAAATTGGACTCTTGTTCAACTGCACTTGGATCGCCGCCACGCCCCAGTTGGCTTGGTAAAAACTCACGCCATGATAGCGTAACGGTTCATTCACATGGATGGTTTTACGGGTTACCTCTTGCTCATGCTGATCTAACACCGATAGATCAGAGTAAAACTGGTCAATCGTGCCATCGGGTGTATAGTCAATCCAAAACCGATTCACCTTGACCGACCAATTCTTCGGCACCTGATTGGCTGACCACGGTCCGGCATCCGTAATGTTTTGGACTTGGAAGGTGTCACCACTGGCGATTTGCTCCTGTCCGGCAAATCCCGTCATCGCCCCGACGATCGCTCCCACCAAAATCAAAATCATGCTGGCATGGACGACG
The DNA here is from genome assembly GCA_964550475.1 of uncultured bacterium. Taxonomy (GTDB): domain Bacteria; phylum Cyanobacteriota; class Cyanobacteriia; order CAIUCS01; family CAIUCS01; genus CAIUCS01. The sequence continues at coordinate 3,728 of CAZJZR010000071.1, read as the reverse complement.
ATTGGCCCAATTCGACCCATCAATCCTTTACGGGCATAGAGGGCATCGTCAGATTGAAATACCTGATAGCGGTGCTGTTGCAACCATGGGATCAGGTCGGCAATGCTTCCCTGGGTTAATTCGGTACTCAAGGCTAATTTTTCAAACTGCCGGGGTTGGTGGTAAAACTGCCAATGCCGAGCCGCTTTGAGGGCGGGTAGTTGTCGGGTAAAGGTGCAAGCCGTGAGACTCAGCCCGAATAACACCAAAATCGCTAAAAACCACCAGGTCCGATAAACGTGATCCAGTCCTAGGATCAGCAAGACTTTCCAAGTTAACCAGCCAAACAAGGCGGGAGATTCAGGATAGTTGGTTTGGTAAAACTCTAAGGATTGGCCTTGCTCAATCACTGTGCCGGAAATGCTGAATCCTGCAATCACGAGCAAGAGGGCGATCGCCAACCGCAAATCGGCTAGTACAGGCAACAATTCCCGCCGCAAAACCCGTTGAGCTTTGACCCATAACCCGCTTGTCGATTCTTTACTAGAAACTGGCTCAACCGTCATACGCAACCGCTATCCTTCAACCCAACTGCAAAACCAGCATCATCGCCAACAAGATCATTATTCATGATTTAGCGGTTGCTGGATCGGGGATACCGATTGAAAACGTTGATCAGACGGGATCAATCTCGCTAAGCTGAATAACTGGACAGTTTTGTTCAGCCCCACATTTATCCCCATGTCATCAGTTGGCACAGTTGCCAGCGTAACCCGCAAGTGAGTATGGTCACCCTCTCCCCCAGTCTGCAAGCCCGCCTTGCCCAACCGCTTACCGTTGGCTCAGTGACGTTGCACAGCCGCGTCTTGCAATCTCCCCTATCGGGCGTAACGGACTTGGTATTTCGTCGGTTGGTGCGGCGATATGCCCCCACGTCGATGATGTACACAGAAATGGTCAACGCCACGGGGTTACACTACGTCCGCGAGTTGCCCAAACTGATGGAGTTGGATCCCCAGGAAAAACCCGTCAGCATCCAGTTGTTTGACTGTCGCCCCGATTTTTTAGCCGAAGCGGCTCAGATGGCGGTGGAAGAAGGGGCTGATACGGTGGACATCAATATGGGCTGTCCGGTGAATAAAATCACCAAGAATGGCGGTGGCTCATCACTATTGCGCCAACCAGAAGTGGCAGAAGCGATCGTGCGTGCCGTTGTGCAGGCTGTGCCCGTTCCAGTGACGGTTAAAACTCGCATCGGCTGGACGGATAAAGAAATCACGATTTTGGACTTTGCCCGTCGGATGCAGGATGCCGGGGCACAAATGATTACGGTGCATGGCCGCACCCGCGCCCAAGGATATAACGGCCCGGCTCGGTGGGAGTGGATTCGCAAAGTCAAGGAAAGTCTGTCGATTCCGGTAATTGCCAATGGGGATATCTTTTCGGTCGCCGCAGCGGTGCAATGCTTAGAAGAAACGGGAGCCGATGGGGTGATGTGTTCCCGTGGCACCTTGGGTTACCCCTTCTTGGTCGGCGAGATCGACTATTTCCTGAAAACTGGACAGGAATTACCCAAGCCCACCGCCGTGGAACGGTTGCAATGTGCTCGTGACCATTTGCAAATGTTGTGGGACTACAAGGGCGATCGCGGTGTGCGCCAAGCCCGTAAACACATGACCTGGTATTGCAAAGCCTTTCCTGGTGCTGCTGATCTGCGGGGACAGCTTGCAGTCATTGAAACTGTGGAGGATGGGCTGCGGTTATTGGATGGGGCGATCGCCCGACTAGCCACCCTCGATCACCACCGTCTTGCACTGGATTCCCCAGACGATGATCGAGATTTAATCCCTATGGTGAATGCTACATAAGCATTTCAGCCGTTAGGTACCCTAATCGACACCCAAAATCAGAAAGTTTTTTTCAGCCAGTGATATGAAACTGAAAAAGAGTGGGTAAGTTAACTTCAGGAATCTGGAAGTCCACCATCCAACACCTTAAGGAGAAACATCTCATGAAGACCGAATTTAAGACCAAGTTCATCCAACACCTGCTCGGCAAAAAGGACAACGAAGGTTTCACCCTGATCGAACTGTTGGTGGTTATCATCATCATCGGTATTCTGTCTGCGATCGCTCTACCCTCCTTCCTGAACCAAGCCAACAAGGCTAAGCAGACCGAAGCCCGCACCTACGCTGGTTCGATTAACCGGGCACAGCAAGCCTACCGTCTAGAAAACCCCATGTTTGGCACTGACTTGGCTAACCTGGGTGTTGGGGTTTCTGCCTCCACCAAGAACTACGGCTACTTGATGCCGACTACAACCTCCGCTTATGCTACGTATGTGACTGCAACTCCAACTGATGCGGCTCTGAAGCCTTACATTGGTGCTGTCCAATTGGTACAAACCACCACCACCGTTGATGCAACGTCCGTAGCCGCTTTGTGCGAATCTATCAACCCTGGTACTGTCGCTCTCACAACGGCTGCTGTTACTGGGTATAATGATGGAACCTATGTCAAGGCTAACATCACTTGCAACCAAGCTGAAGCTAAGAGCCTGTAAGAATAGTGGTTGGTTAACCGCATATGATTTTGTAGTTTCTTACAGAGCGTAATCGCTGATAACAGAATCAGTTACAAAAGCTCAGAGGACAGGCTTGATATTCAAGCCTGTCCTTTTCCATTCTCCGCACATTTCTATATCAATTTTCATATTTATGCAGTACAGGTGATTCATGCAAACTCCCATGGGGAAGGAGGTTGAGTGGTGTGGACATAAACCAGCATGACTTCATCCACCAGTTCTACTGTCCGTACCTGCGCCAACTCCGGCAAGTAATATTTGAGTCCATTAGTTCTTTGCAGTCAAGTTACAGCCAAAGATATCCCAAAAAACCGATTTTAGTATGGTTGTGAAACAAATATACTATTTTCCTGAAAGTAAGATAAAACTGAAAACCTCCTGGAATCTTTGATTCCAAGAAGCTTAACGCTTAAGCGGGCGATGGGACTCGAACCCACGACGTTCAGCTTGGGAAGCTGACATTCTACCACTGAATTACGCCCGCACTGGGGACTAGAGACTTGGTGCAGTTTAGTTATCTGCCTCATCTCCCATCCATCGGAAATCTATTATAGAACCTCCCTTGCCCATTGATCCGTTCCATTGGCAATTCTGAGGATCAACTCACCCCATTACCAATTATCAATCACCGATTACCCATTACTGATTACCCATTCCCCATCACCATAGCGGTACCATGGTAAAGCTGTTGAGCCAGCGTTCAGCGCATGGTATCAGGATTTTAGGAGTGGAGATTCGTGTTAGCTGACCGTTGCAAACCCGTGGCCGCGATCGCCACCACCCCCGCTGGAGTCGCCCGTCTTGCCCCCCTCGCCCAAATTGCTGGCGTGACCCTGTGGTTACCCACGTCCCTAGCCGACTACAGCCAATCGTTGGGGCAATCGCTACCACCCGAACGCATCCAATTGTATTCAGGTCGGTTAAGCGAACTGATTGCTGACCTGTGGCTAGAGCAGCGCAGTTTTGTATTTGCCCTGGCTACTGGAGCCGTGGTGCGGTTGATTGCACCGTTGTTGCAGGATAAGGCCACCGATCCGGCAGTGGTGGTGGTGGATGAGGCGGGCAACCACGTCATCAGTTTGGTGGGGGGACATCAGGGCGGAGCTGACCAACTGGCACGGGCGATCGCCCCCATCCTCAACACCACCCCCATCCTCACCGGAGC
>CAZJZR010000070.1:0-10520 GCA_964550475.1 uncultured bacterium | reverse complement strand
GTTCATTGCCAGCCTGGATGGATTCTGCGATCGCTCCACAGGATCCTGATCTCCTGGCCGATATGCCACCGGATCTCCCATAGGATTCCCGTGTTTCAGAGCGGCCATCATCTGTTATAAAAGTATTTTCCTGCATTAAGAGTTTTTTACATTTTTAAGCCGATTTTGAGGAGCTGTCATATTGCTCACCCAGCCCTACAGTATGTTTCATCATCTTGCTGGACGTTTGCCCATCCACGCCCGCACCTGTAGGAGTCATGCATAACTAAGCCACCCCCCCAACGCTTTGCCTCATACTGTTCCATCCGTTACATCGGCAGTTCGCAATTTCCAAACAGTGACACATCGCGGAATATTGGCTTGAACTCAACGCCTACGGTTTTTGACGTTCTCTAATGTAACCGTTCACTCCCCGTCAAGGGAGAAACAAGTGGGCGTAGCCCGCAACACTTTTCCGATGAGGGGATGTGAACGGTTACTCTCTAATTAGATTTGGGTAATTAACAGTGATATTTCCAGAGTTCCGTAATCTGCTTTACATACCGTCGGTTCACTATTAAGTAAATGATTGATTGATATTGGGTATCAAGTTCCGGTAGTGTAACAAGTAACTTTACAATGCATGGAACGGTGTATCAAATTGTGTGGTTTAATCCATGGGTCTTCAGTGGTGATTGCGCTAGGGTTCATCTGGCTCCACCCACTGCCATCTATACAAACCCGCTCCATTCAGGAACGTTCCATTAATGATGTGGATCTATAAACGGCAGGTGGTTTGGCTCAATAGTCACCCCCACCCCATAGCTCGAACAACCCGGATTGGCAACTACGTGATCGCAACTCAGTTGTAGCGCAATGTTGACTGATGCTGGAGTCAGGCTAACCATTCACTCCTCCCCAAGTAAAGATGCGGGCACAGTCCGCAACCCTTTTTATCTAGCGGAAGGTGAATACTTACGGACTCAAGAGGGTTAGAGCTACTGATTAAATCGTAACCGTTCACTCCCCGCCAGGGGAGGAACAAGCGGGCGTAGCCCACACCACTTTTTCTCTGGGGGAATGTGAACGGTTACATTAAATCCATTAAATCCATAAATGGAATACCCATGGAATACCCCCTGCGGGCATCCATCCCCCTAACTACGTGATGAGGAGTTGAACTGATGAATTTGCTCAAAGACGGATTGGCGATGTTGGAAAAGACCAGCCGGACTTTCTTCATCCCAATCAGCCGCTTACCTAAAGGCTTAAAGGAGGCTGTAACTTCGGCATACTTGTGTATGCGGGCGATCGATGAAATCGAGGATCACCCCGATTTAGACAGTGCTACCAAAGCCAAATTGCTGCAAATCATTAGCATCTCGCTCCAACAAGGGGTTGATGCCTATTCGATTGATGAAATTTCCCGTAAATTGCAAAAGCAACACCATCTGACACTGCCAGATGTGTCCTTGCGTGTTGGCGAGTGGGCGGCGATGGCTCCTGCGGACATTGCTCCCCGGATTTGGGATGCCACAGCCGCCATGGCCGATCGCATGGCCTATTGGTCAGTTACCGATTGGCAAGTTCACACCGAAGCAGATCTAGACTGCTATACCTTCAGCGTTGCAGGTTCCGTGGGACTGCTGTTGTCTGATCTGTGGTCGTGGTACGACGGCACCAAAACCGATCGCGCCGAAGCCGTTGGTTTTGGTCGGGGTCTGCAAGCGGTGAACATTCTGCGGAACCACGATGAAGACCTGTTGCGCGGGGTCAACTTCTTCCCCGATGGTTGGACAGCAGCGGATGTCCATCAGTATGCGCGGCGCAATTTGGACTTGGCTGAATCCTACACCAAAGCCTTACCCATCGGCCCCGTACTGGACTTCTGCCAAATCCCCCTCACCTTAGCCACGGCAACGTTGGATGCCTTAGCCCAAGGGGAACAAAAACTCAGCCGTACTAAGGTTTTGAGCTTGATCGCGTCCCTGACTACAAGCCGCAGCTAAGCACAGTTGCCTGTCGCGGCAACTAACTGACTGGAGCCGTTTGGTGCTCCAGTAGCCAAAAGGAGCAACCCTAGATCCCGGTCTAGACCCTGGTTGCCCCTTTTTGTCTTAAGGACTGTGAATACCTGGTTCTCATTAAATTTGTGTGGCTCAACGTAGGGGCGAAGCATTGCGGATTGGATTAACGGATAATTGCCATCAGATAGACGTTGGATTGCTGTAGACCATGCCCACACTACGAGCCAGCGGCTCTATATTAGAGGTATGGCAGGGTTAAAGCAGAAATGGTTTTTGTCATGGGTAATTGGTGATGGAGAGATCAATCCATTCGCCATTGCCAATCTCAACCCTCAACGTCTAACGTATCGTCTCACTGTAACTGTGATGGGGGCAGGTATAACGGACGTTGATCAGTGTGAGAAGCCGTGACGGAATAGCAAGTGTTAAGTCGTATTCTGCTGTATAGCTAGATTGGGTCATCATGAGTTTTTCATGGTCTCGTATTCTCAAGTCGGTTTATCGCAAGCACCCTGTGGTTAGCGTCATGGTCACCGTGGGGGCGGTGGATGCCGTCATGGGCGGTCTGGGCGATCGCCCATCCCTATTAGCCTTTGGCTTAGGTACGGCTGGGGTCGCCTTGGCACTCCAGTGGTGGCAAAATCAACAGGTGTCACCCCCACCAGTTGATGTAGTGCCGCAATATTATTTGCCATCCAGTAGCTCCAGCCCCCAATTGCCCATGCTGACGGTCACCAAAAAACGTCCGCCACGGGGAATGGATCGGTAGGGTTGCCATCGATCAACATCGACAGAGATCGCCATCGATTCAGGGTACTACTGAATAGCAGAATGCATTGCAACGCAGTTGCAATTCATTAGACCTCTTGCACATTGCATGAAAATCAATTGTTGAGTTACCCAGATCTCCGCCCTCACCCTAAATCCCTCTCCCAAATTTGGGAGAGGGACTTTGAATTCGGCTCCCCTTCTCCCAATTTGGGAGAAGGGGTATAGCCCAAGGGGCATACTCTTCGAGAAGCAAGCTACAAGAAAGGGGGATGTAGCTCGCTTCCCGAAGGGTGGGGGAGGATTGGCGGCGTAGAACCTAATTTGCAAGAGGTCTATTCAACTGTTAATTCATCCTTAAATTCAGCAACGCCGATTCAGGATCAGCGGGTGGAGTTCAGCGGTAACTGCGTTCTTAGCGGGTGTTTGAACAGTGAATTTTTTCAACAGTGAATTTGTCGTGCCCGGAGTGCAGGATCAATTTAACCGTCTGGCTACCTTTTCAAACAGCCTCTTAGATAATTTTCTCGGAGGAAAGTAATTTGTTCTACACAACTTTCCCAATTTCTTTTTTCCCAATTTCTTTGGATTTCCTGCCAAATCGAGGCAGAGGGTTGGGATAGATCGGCTACAGTATAGATCAGTGCTGTCTTTTACCAATTTTTACCGATGGCATCGTCTTCTTCTATTGCAGTTCGTGAACTACCTCTTTTCCCTTTGCCAGAGGTGGTTCTGTTTCCCGGTAGGCCATTGCCACTCCATATTTTTGAGTTTCGCTACCGGATTATGATGAATACAATTCTGGAGAGCGATCGCCGCTTCGGGGTACTGATGTGGGATCCCACCCAGAACAAGCCTGCTGCCATTGGTTGTTGTGCTGAAATTTTGCAATATCAGCGGCTACCGGATGATCGGATGAAAATCCTCACCCTAGGGCAACAGCGGTTCCGAGTGCTGGAATATGTGCGTGAAAAGCCCTATCGTGTGGGGTTGGTGGAATGGATTGAGGATCAGCCGACGGAGCATGACTTGCGGGGGTTGGCCACCGAGGTGGAGCAACTGTTGCGGGATGTGGTGCGGTTGTCTGCCAAACTGACTGGACAAACCATGGAATTGCCAGACAGTATTCCCACGACGGCATTAGAATTGTCCTATTGGGTGGCGGGTAATTTGTATGGGGTAGCCTCTGAGCAGCAGCTCTTGCTGGAAATGCAGGATACTAAATCTCGCCTCGAACGGGAAGCTGAAATCCTCACGTCAACCCGCAATCATTTAGCCGCCCGTACCGTTTTGAAGGATACCTTCAATAGTTTTAACAGTAAGTAATCGTTTTAACAGCCAGTAGCTGATGGCTCGTCGGGTTTTACCCACTGCTAAACCGCGAACTATACCCAATACCCCTAAGACCTAACCTAAGACCCAACAACCTCTAGCCATTTGTGGTGATGTGGCTATGGTCGCACCACTGCACCCCTTGACCGATGGGGATCCTGCGGTAGTTGACCGTAGCTCATCAATGGGTAAGGCTGACAGACTGGGGTGGGTTGGGGGGCGTAGCCTTCTGAAATCTAGTCGCCGTGGCCATCGTCGCTTCACTTTATCTACCATCCGTCTAGATCACAGCGGATTTTCTCGTTATGTCATCTGTTCCCTCTCCCACCATCATTCCTGACGCAACTGATTGCTCACTGGCATCCGCCGCAACGACTCAACCCTCCTTATCTAAGGTGGTGGTGGGTTTGTCTGGCGGGGTTGACAGTTCAGCCGCTGCGGCGATTTTGTATCACCAAGGTTATGCGGTGGTGGGGTTGACCCTATGGTTGATGAAAGGTAAGGGGCAGTGTTGTTCGGAAGGGATGGTGGATGCGGCAACAATTTGTGAGCAGTTAGGGGTACCGCATCATATTGTGGATATGCGGGATGTCTTCCAGGCCGAGATTGTGGACTATTTGGTGTCGGGGTATGGGGCGGGGATCACGCCGTTGCCCTGTTCCCAATGCAATAAGAGTGTCAAGTTTGGGCCGATGTTGCGCTATGCCCAAACCGAGCTGGGCTGCGATCGCATTGCCACTGGTCACTATGCCCGCGTTCAGTTTGACGCTGCCACCCAGCGATATCAACTCCTGCGGGCGGTTGATCGCAACAAGGATCAATCCTATTTTCTCTACGACCTCAGCCAAGACATTTTGGCGCATGTTGTGTTTCCTCTGGGTGAGCAAACCAAGGCCGAAACTCGTCAAGTGGCGGCGATGTACAACCTGAAGACAGCCGACAAACCGGAAAGTCAGGATCTGTGCTTAGTGGAGTCCAATGGTTCGATGCGAGCCTTTTTGGACAAGTACCTTGCGCCCAAGCCAGGCGATATTGTCGATCAGCAGGGGCGGGTGTTGGGACAGCACGATGGCATCCACCACTACACCATTGGCCAACGCAAGGGGTTGGGCATTGCCCACAGTGAGCCGCTGTATGTAGTTGGGTTGGATGTGGGGCGCAATCAGGTGATTGTGGGCGATCGCAGTGCGGTTCATGCCCCCGAATGTACGGCAACTCAGGTGAACTGGGTGTCCATTGCGCCGCCCACAACGGCAATTCAAGCTGAGGTACAGATTCGCTATCGCACGCCTGCGGTGTCCGTGACGGTGATTCCGGAGGGCGATCGCAATGTTCGCTTGGTGTTTGATGAACCCCAGTTCGGCATTACACCGGGACAGGCGGCGGTGTTTTATCACGGCGATGTCTTACTGGGTGGTGGAATTATTGTGAATCAAGTTTCCAATCAAGTTGTGAATCCGGGGGCAAACAATAGCTAAGGATTGTTAAGATTGAGGTAGATTGAAATGTGGACATATTGCGCCATGGACATATTACGCCGTTGACGCGCTCTGCCATCCACCACTAACCTGACCTATTCAACCATCCCCATGCCTACTGAATTAGCTCCCGTTGAGAAGAAAAAGTTAGACAATCCACCCTTACAGGTTCACTATTTGGGCGATCGCGTCCTCCGTCAACCCGCTAAACGAATTGCTAAGGTAGACGGGGAAATTCGTCAGTTAGCCCGCCAAATGTTGCAAACCATGTACACGTTGGATGGCATTGGTTTGGCGGCTCCACAGGTGGGGATTCATAAACAAATTCTGGTGGTGGATGCGAAGCCCGACGATGCAACCACGCCACCCCTGATTTTGATTAATCCGGAAATCCGTAGCTACAGTGAGGATTTGTCGGTGATGGAGGAAGGTTGCCTGAGCATTCCAGGGGTTTACCTCAATGTGCGCCGCCCCGAAGTCATCCAGGTGTCCTATAAGGATGAGTACGGTCGGCTGCAAACGATGATGGCAACCGATCTATTGGCGCGGGTGATCCAGCACGAGTTAGACCACTTGAATGGTGTGATGTTTGTAGACCGGGTAGAAAACTCCCTGCTGATGGCTCAAGAACTGAACAAACATGGATTTTCGTCTAAAGCTGTTAAACCCGTTTCTTGAGGCCGAACTGTTGATATGATGATGACCCCTAAAAGCGGTGTGTTTCTGCTAGGTTCCTGTATTGCCGCGATCGCTGCCGTTGGTTCTGTGTTTGAATTAGCCTCTGGGCAACCCCAACTTGGTAGCACCCTCACCAGTTCGATTCTGGGTGTGAGTATTCCACTGGTCGGTGTGTGTTTCTACATCGCCGTGCGGGATTCCCAAACGAATTTATAAGAACCATTTGGTATTTGGTAACCGTTCACTCCCCGTCAGGGAGGAACAAGCGGGCTACGCCCGCAACACTGCTGCCATGGGGGGATGTGAACGGTTACACCATTTGGAAGAACGAAATACAAGAACGAAATAAATGTGAAAGCCGCGATCAAGCCATTAAAAAAGCTGATTGAATTACAAGTTCAATCAGCTTTTTTAATTCATTTGCAGAGTTGATCAATTTCCCGAATTAGTAAGGCTGGGAGAATAATGGGTTAGAAACCGCCCGTTACTAATTGGGGTAGCGTACTAATCATCGATTGCAAAATTTGCAAGGCAAAAATGGCCAACATGGGAGAAAAGTCTAACCCTCCCAACGGCGGAATTAAGGATCGGAATAGATTTAAGTAGGGATCGGTTAACTGGCTCAGGATAGAAAAGGGCGGATCAAACCAGTTGATATTGGGGAACCAACTTAACAGAATCCGGATAATCAAAAGCACGAAATAAATCTGGAGGAACTGTACAAGCGTGGCACTAAGCAAACCAACGGATGAACTCATACGCTTTTAGTTTCCGGTTGAAAACTCCCGAACGACAACACAATCCAACCAGAGATCAAGGCATGTGGCCTTCAAATCATTTGAAGCTCAACCTATACCAGTGATCACGGATTAAAATACATATTTAGATTACATCATACCGCAACTTCCATCTGACTCTGTAGGAAGGATTTGGGGTATTGCTGAATAGCAGGATGAATTGAAACGAAGTTTTAATTCATCCAACTCTTAGCTCATCCCTAAATTCAGCAATGCCGGATTTGGAACACAGCAAGCTAGCCATCGTGCCTGCGATCTCCCGATGGATGTCGTCATCTCCTAAAGTTGGAAATTATCGGCAAAGGCTTTGCGGGTTATGGGTTGGCTAATCATCACGCCCTCGCCACCCAACTGAGTCAGAGGTTCACCATTGACCGACAGCCATACCTTAGCTTGGGGATCAAGGCTGGTAGCGGTGTAAAGCACTTGGGCTAACCGTCCGACCATGGCAGTGCTGCCCCCTCCCTGGGTAAATTCGGGGGATAGGTTGATATAAATCCCGGCATAGCCTGGATCGTTTTTGATGGCAAGGCTGAGTAGTTTGGTGTTGGCAGGGATAGTGCTGGCGGCACCGGACTGGAGGGTGGAGGTGGTCGGCCCAGCTAAGAGGTTTTTCAAGGCTTGTTCCAGATACCCTGAAGGCGTGGTGGCCTTGATTTGCAGGGTTTGTGGCATCATGCTAATGTGCCCGTCGTTGTCCTGCAACCAATAAATTTGCAGGGTTTGAGCAATGGGCTGGGTCGGGACAGGCTGCCCCTGTTCTGTTTTAACGGTCGGCGATCTTGGTGTTTCTTGACTGTGCCAGGTAATCCATGCGGTGGTTACGCCTGTGGCGACGATTAAGGCAGACAAGCCAACCAATAACCGAGTTGGGACGGACTGGGGTTTGTGATTGGATGATGGATGGTTATGCATAACTGGATGCCTCTCCCAAAAACGGCTCCTATCTCCAAACTACACCCTGCTTCGAGTAAATTCCAGATATGGGTAAGGGATTACGTGGTGTGGCGATGCCCGCACTACCGCAAGCCGCCAGATCAATTTTCCCACGTTGCTGAATTTAGGGATGAGCTAAGAGTTGGATGAGTTGAAACTTCGTTTCAATTCATCCTGCTATTCAGCAACACCAATTTTCCCACTTCCCACGTTTAAGTTGGTTTAGTTGCACGCTGATTTGGAGGTGCTGATTGATGGTGAAAATGCCAATCCTGAAGGTGTTAAGCGGTGTAGCAGTCCTAGTGGCAACGATCGCACCATTGGCGGATGCCCAGACTAATCCCTTTCAGGTGACCTGTCAGACCATGGGGACTCTGCGCCGGGGTGTGCAGTTGATTTATCGAGTAACGGGCACTTTACCGGAGAATCAGCCGATCGCAGTCCCGCAAAACCCAATTGGCACAACCTTCACCATAACCGTGCAGCAGCGCGATCGCAATGGCCGTGTGCAAACCTTGATCGATAGAGCGGCCTTGAGTAGTTATGAGCAAATGGCTCCCGATGCGGACTATTCTCGCCTGCCCTTTCAAGCAGCGTTTCGCAGTCGGCCTAATCAGGGCGATCGCCTCTATGCCGCACCCGCGTCCACCCACGGACTCTACGTCAGCCTGCGTCCCACCACCGGACAGCCTCAGCAGATCCAAACCATCCATTACGTCCGCCCTGGCCAATACGTGCGCTCTACAGTAGGCACCTGCCAGCCTGAGAAGCCAAGCTGAGCCAGCCTCAACCAACCGTTAGCCGTCTTACAAGCACGGCTCTAGTGGAGCCTCACAGCTAGTTTTCAGAGCACTAGGCTCACGACTCCTGGCACTGCGCTTGTCATGACTAATATCTTAAAACCCTGATGCCGCAGACTTTTCCCAGTGCTTTCTGCCAAGGTTTTACGCATCATTTCGCATTCTGCGGTTTGGACACAATCGCATAAATCAACGCCACCGTGCCGCCAATCAAGCCAAAAATCAACCACACCCCCAAGTTATAGCCTTTCCGACTCGCCACCACAGCAGCGATTCCCCCAATCAAACAATGGAGGTTGAGCATGACGTACAGCGCGGGATCGATGGGGAGGTCTGGCATGGGGATTGGGAAAGGGTGGATAGTGGATGGTGAATGGGGCGTTAAAGCGTTCGGAGTTAGGGAGTTGTGAAAAAATAGTAGACCGGTAATTGCTTTAGGGACACGGCAATGCCGTGTCTAAGTAGCAGTGGGGTACAGGATTAACCTGCAAATCTCTTAGAGAGTTGGGATCTGTAGGGATGACAAAACTAATCTACATCATCACTATTCACCATCCACCATCCACTATCCACCCTTCCCACCATCCCAACTCCGCATCTTCCCAGGATTCAGCAAGCCATAGGGATCAACCTTTTGCTTAAACGCCAGTTGTTCCGGTTCGATCACCTTGCGGCCACCGTCTTCCAGGATGTAGGTGTGGGGGTTGGCGATGAAGGCTCCGGCGGCTTCGTGGTGGCGGATGATTTCCATGAGCCGTTCGGTGGTGCTGTAGCGGACGAGTTGCAGCGCGGCAGGTACGGTCGCGCCACCGACGCGCATAAATTCCAAGTGCATCATCACTTCATCGCCAAACTGATGATACATCTGCTCCAGCAGTTTTAACTCTGGGTCGCGGGGGAAGACGGTTTGTAGATAGGTGAGGTTGGGGTCAGTGACACGGGCGTGCAGGGTGGTGTGGTTCCAGGTGTACTCCACCAGTGAGGTGCCTTTGCCTGCTTCCTCGGCGGATTTTTGGTAGGTGATGCTGCCGCCAAATTGTCGTACTAGTTCGGTAAACGGTTCCAGACAACATTCCGCCACCATCAGCAATGCGGCATGACAGCCCTCTGGCAGGTAGTCGCGCAGGGCGGTGAGGTAACTGGGGATGGGTGCCGCGCAGACGGTGATCAGCTTTTTCACTAAGCCGTCAGCATCGCCTAGGGTTTGGCCGAAGTGAGCCGCAGTCATGAAGTCGGGGAAGGTGACGATCAGTTCAGCCCAGGCATAGGCGGGCGCGAGGGGCAGTTCTAGTTGCGTGATAATGCCGTTGGTGCCGTAGGCGTGGTTGACCTGTTGCACGTCATCGCCGCGCAGTTCCACAACCCGTGGGGTGTCTTCCATCGTCACTACGCGGACAGCGAGGAGGTTGCCGCGATCGCGCAACTGCCCATAGTTAATCGACCCAATCCCCCCGCTGCCGCCGCCGATGAAGCCGCCAATGGTGGCGGTGCGATAGGTGGAGGGCACCATCCGCAATTCCCAACCGCTCTCCCGCGTTTGCTTATCGATCGCTGCCAACTTTGCCCCCGGTTCCACACACACCTGCCCCGGTCGCACCCAGCGAATCGCCTGCATTGGGGTCATGTCCAAAATCACCCCCCCGTGCAGGGGAATGCACTGACCATAGTTCCCCGTCCCCGCGCCCCGCACCGTCAGCGGCACCCGATGGCGCACACAAGCTTGCG
>CAZJZR010000069.1:0-10564 GCA_964550475.1 uncultured bacterium | reverse complement strand
CCTCCACCGGTAAGAGGGTGAGCAAAAACCGTTTTGCCCAAACCCGCAGGTATTCCTTCTCACTGTTCAGCAGTTGCCGCCCCAAGGCGATCGCGGCTTCAGTTTGCTCATTCCCCTTATACGCCTTAGCCAGAGACATCTGGGCTTGGCCGTAATCCTTCGTTTCTGGATCAGTGCCCCGGACGTAGGCTTCCAATGCGTCCACCGCTTCAGCAAACTTTTGCACACGGATTAACTTCGTGCCTTGTCGCAACAGGTCGTCTGACGCTTCTGGGGTGAGGCGGGGGGCGGCATGACCCAGTGACAATTCAGCCGAATGGGGATCGCCATCCGGTTCGGGAGAAAGGGCAAGGGTGGTTCCGGTCACGTCCTCAGGTGGAGCAGATTGGAGCGATCGCCCCGTAGGCGGTTCCGCATTAGCTCCAGGATGGGCGGCGGGATTGGCAGACGGGTTAAGCGACTGTCCAGTTGGGCGTGCCCGCTGGGTTGGTGGCTCCAGTTCCAGGTCTCCCGCCTGCGCCGCTTGGGTTGCCCCTAACTTACCCAACACCTTTTCCGCCCAAGCCCGCACCTGCGGTTCACTACTGCTGGCCATCCGACGGCATAGCAGCACGGCTTTTGAAGTTTGTCCACTGTCTTGGTAGCCGCGTACCAGCCACATTTGCGCTTGCACATAATCTTTGGAACCGGGGCTGGCAGGATTGAGGCAGTAGGCTTCCAGTGCCTTAATGCCGTCTGCATGTTGCCCCTGCTTAACCAAGGCAATTCCGGTTTGCAACAATTCGTTGTCGGAGGTCATGGCAACTTCTCAAGATGAAACAGGTAGGTAGAAAGGCAACCATTCATATTTCCGCCGATGCAGAGGGGTTCGGGCTACGCCCACTTCTGCCCTAGGGGTGAACGGTTACGGGAGAAAGAGGATTCGGCAAGGATGAAGACGATCTGCACCCAATCAATATCGCTATCCATATCAATCGCTATCCATATCAATGCAGACCACGCTAACGATCTCCATCAAGCTGACAGCGACACCAGTAGATTCACTGGTTAAAAAATGTTTATATCCATGAAATACACCCGATTAACCCAAGCACCTCACAGGGTAAGGGGTTCAATAGACTTAGTTATACCCACATCACCGCAAGCGACCTTACAACAACCGCAGGGAAAACCTATAGGACGTTGCAAGGCAATTAGTCGGGCTACAACCGCAATTTCCCCAACACACCACTTTGGCTTAATCACTGCCAGACCACTGCCAGATCACTGCCAGACATTGTTCACTCCTCCTCTTAATGATCTGCTGATGCCTAAACACTAATTTTGGGGTGATGAGTGATGCAGGAATGGGTCATCTAAGTAGTCGGTAAGGCAGGATCAAGGACACAGAAATACGATCTCCCTGCATTAATTACAGGGATGTTCGAGCCGTAACCGTTCACATCTCTACAAGAACTAAACCCGCCTACGCGGGTTTCAAACCTCTTAGTCCGCGTAGGCGGACTTGGTTTGCATAGCTGCGTAGGCAAAGCCTGCCCAAAGGGCTTATTCTATTCGCCCGGATGTATCCCCCACCTGTTGGATACGCCCCCTCTTATGGTTTCGCAAATCCGTCGCCTAATTAAATGCCTAATAAATGCCGAATAGCCGAATAAATAATGAGTAATGAATAGTACTGATTCAGTGAAACGAATCAGAGAGTGGGAATAACGCATCCTGATACAAAATTGATGGCAAACGGCATAGCAGAACGGTTGATTGGTGGCAGATTAGCTGAATGTGCGCGATGTACTGTGGTGAACCATGGGATCAACAATGCGATCGCCATGCGCTACCGTCACAACCCACACTTCAATCAGACTTCCCAAAAAAAACCAGATTAGTATCAAATCTGAAGAAGTTGTTAAATTCTTTATGATTGGTTAATCAAATGTACTATTACTCTATTCAAGTTAACGGTTAAGGCAATCTGCAACTCCGGATTTGTCTAACCTGAACGCCCTGAAAACTCTAACTGTAGCGGCAGGTCAATACTATCGGCAGTCAAATTAGAGGGTGTTTTAAAAGCCCTCTTTGATGTAGCTCGCGACCTGTTTGACTGGGGTAAATGTGAACGGTTATCTGCCATGGATCTGAACCATAGATGACTGTCGGACCATGACTATCGGCGTAGGTTTTGTTGTTTAGCTAACTCAATACCTTCGCCATTGTTCTGAAACGCCCGCACAGAGCGGGTTTCAGAACAATGCCAATCAAACGCCTAAAACTCTTGTGGTTAAAGGGATTCACCCACTTTGGGTAACTAGATTCCTGCAATTTTGGCGAAGGTATTGTAACTACAAACTAATTTTTTTTCGCTGATACAGTATAGGCTCTTAGAGGGTGTTTTAAAAGTCCTATTGGATGTATCCCTGGCGACTCAAGTCGCGGCTATACGGACAAAACCTGCCTACGCAGGTTATGGAAACCCTTGATTTTCTTCAGTCCGCGTAGGCGGACTTTGTTCACCTAGTCGCGGTTTTAACCGCCAGACACTTTTCAAACACCCTCTTAGACAGATGGCATTTGTCCGTCCTTTTTTGTTCGCACTCATGTGACTAACCCATGGCTGCTGCTGTCCCCCTGCCCTATACCTTGGCAACCAGTCTGCTTAACACCTATGGTTCGCCGCTGTATGTGTACGATGGCGATCGCCTCCAAGCCACCATCCAGCACATTACCCAGGCCATTCCCTATCCCCACACTCAATTTCGGTTTGCCAGTGTTACCAACGGCAACATCCATTTGCTGAACATTTTTCGCCAAGCTGGGTGGGGACTGCACGCCAATACACCTGGCGATATTTACCTGGGTTTGCAGGCGGGATTTAGCCCTGAGCAGATTGTTTATAGCGGCAGTAACCTGAACCGAGAGGAAATGGGTCAGGTGCTGGATTGGGGAGTGCGGATACTAAATTTAGATAGTTTGTCGCAGGTGCAGCTTTGCGGTGAGGTTTATCAGGCACGGCAACAACATGGGACATCGATTGATGCAGGAATCCGGTTGGGTTTGCGGTTAAATCAGCCAGAGTTAACGGGTGACAGTCGGATTGGGGTGCGCCCGGAGGAGTTTGGTCAGGCGATCGCCCTAGCTCGTCAATTCAACTTACAAATCAATGGCCTGCACTTTTACCGAGGCACAGGCACTAACGCTACCGAAGCCTTTACCCAGGTAATAGATCGGGTGATTGCCATTGGTCAAACCTTACCGGATTGGAGCTATTTAGACTTTGGCGGTGGCTTTGGTTATCCCTATCGCCATGGTGGTGTGGCCTTTGACTGGGCGCAGTTTGGGGCAGCGTTGAGCGATCGCCTCCAGCACCTCAGCCCTTCTCGTCCACTGGACTTGGTGATTGAACCGGGACGGGCAGCGATCGCGGGTTGTGCCACTTTACTGGCGCAGGTGGTATCAGTGAAATGGCAGGGTGATAAACAAATTTTGGGAGTCGATACCACGGTGGCTAATCTGTCCGTTCCTGCCGTCCACGGGGGGTATCGTGAAATTATGGCTTTGCGTCCGGATGGGGATGATAACGATGATTCCGCCCTAGTTGCCACAGATATCTGCGGCAACACCACCTATTCCCGCGACTACCTGGGGAAAAATTGCCCCCTGCCTGTGCTCCAACTCGGTGACATTGTGGCGATTTTGGATGTGGGAGCCTACGGATATGCCATGTCCTCCCATTTTTTGCATCGTCCCCGACCCGCAGAGGTGCTGTTAGCAAACGGACAGCACCGCCTCATTCGACAACGGGAGGATTACAGTGTTCTGTTACTGAATCAACTTCAAGCAGAATTCTCACAGAATGGATAGCAACGATAAATCCTGATCAAAGATCAAGCAATTAAGGTGAGGTTGGAAGGCCGACGAGGGGGGGTGCGGAGCATCTTCGATGCTTGTTCCGGCGGCACAGGGCGACCAAACAAAAAGCCTTGCATTTCCTCACAGCCCAACCGACGCAATAACTGTTCCTGCACCTTCGTCTCCACCCCTTCTGAAACCAGTTTCAGGTTCAACACCTTACTCATGGCAATAATCGCCGTCACAATGGCTTCATCATTGGGATTGGTGGTGAGTTCGTGAACAAAGGATTGGTCAATTTTGAGGGTATGGAAGGGAAATTTTTTCAAATAACTGAGGGATGAATAGCCGGTGCCAAAGTCATCTAATGCAATTGAAATCCCCATGGCATTGAGGTTGCTCAATACCGTCTTGGTCACTTCAACATTCTTCATCAAGGTTGTTTCAGTGATTTCCAACTCCAACAACCGGGGATCCAGTTGGGACTCTTCGAGAATTTTCTGTACCCGATCCACCAACTGGGGTTGTTTCAACTGGTGGCCGGATAAATTGACGGCAATCCGCACTGGGGGTAACCCTGCTTCTTGCCAAATCCGGCTTTGCTGACAGGCGGTTCGTAACACCCATTCCCCCAAAGGCACAATCAGCCCATTTTCTTCGGCTAAGGGAATAAACTTGCTGGGTGGCACGAGGCCGCGTTCTGGATGCCGCCACCGCACCAATGCCTCCATTTGGGTGATTTGCCCCGTCAGGACATTGACTTGGGGTTGGTAATACAAGACAAATTCTTGTCGTTCTAAAGCCCGGTGCAAATGACTCTCTAGGGTTAGCCATTCGGTAGTTTCCGAGTGGAGGGTGGAATTGTAGAGGTGGTAAGCATTGCGGCCACTTTCCTTCGCCCGATAGAGAGCCGCATCCGCATTTTTTAGCAATACATCTACGGTGGTGCCATCGGCAGGATACATGGCAATGCCAATGCTAGTGGTCACTCGCAAAAAGTAGCCTTCAATTTCAAAATGGGGACGCATGGCATCCAAGATCCGCTGGGCAACCAGGATGACTTCATCTCGGCTCTGGGTGGCAGGCAAAAGGACTGTAAACTCATCCCCTGCCCATCGGGCAACAATGTCCGACTGCCGCAAGCACTGTTTTAGTCGTTGGGCAAAGGCTTGCAATAATTGATCCCCCGCTGCGTGGCCAAGGGTGTCGTTGACTAACTTAAATCGATCTAGGTCTAAAAACAGAACCGCCATTTTGAGCGAATTACGGACGGTTTTGCTGATGGCTTGGGTCAGGTGATCATTAAATAATGTCCGGTTGGGTAGTCCGGTTAAGGAGTCATACATGGCGTGGTAGCGCATCTGCGCCTCGGCACGTTGCCGTTCTGTGACATCACGAAAACTCCACACCCAGCCAATCACCTTGTCTTCAATACGTTGAGGAGCTGAGTATCGCTCTAAAATCCGGCCATCCTGAAGTTCTAACAGGTCATAACTTTCACTGTGCGGCAGGACATACAACTCCACTAGTTTTTTCGTAGAGAAGCTTTTGGGGTCTTTTAATCGCTGGCTGATTAATTTGAGGACATCATGACTGTTTTGAGAGGAGAGGATAGAGGATGGAATTTGCCACAGATCGGCAAATTTTTGGTTAAAGTGGAGGACTTTACCTCGGACATCGGTGACTAGAATGCCGTCGGCTGTGGCTTCAAAGGTGGCTTTGAGCAGGGACAGGGAGTGCTCCAGTTGAGTTTCGGTGCGTTTGCGATCGCTAATATCCCGGGCGATCGCAACGTAATTCACCACCATCCCGGCCTGGTTTTGTAATGGGAATACCATTAAATCTTGATGGTAGGTGCTGCCATTTTTTTGTTGACCGAGACAGTTGCCCTGCCAGACCTGGCCAGTGGCGATCGCTTGGGAAAAGGCTTCATGCCGCCAGCCGCCATCCTGACGCAAGGACGACAACAGGATGGACGGTTGACCAATGACCTCCTGGCGAGGGTACCCGGTCATCTTTTCAAACATTTCGTTTACATAAATGACTCGTTGATCCTTATCCGTGACCTCGATCGCGTCCGTGACCTGTTCTAATACTGTGGTCGCTAACTCGGCTTGTCCCAACGCCCGTAATAGATCCATCCGTTGGTTGGTTAGCTTCGCCGCCATTTGCTTTGTATGACTCAAGTCCATGTTACGAACTTGTAACAAGAACAGTAAATCAGCGACGGAATCTTCGGGACTGGTTTTCGAGACTTGTTTACCTAAATAGCTCAATGTATCGAGGTTGAGGAATTGCGGTGACCCCAAAAATAAAATGCTATCTGGTTGGGTGAGATGCAGGACTTGGCCAGCAAAGAGGAGATTTGTTTGCGAACATTCCAAGACCAACGGTACATCGAGATGCTGCAAAATAGCCTCAAATTCCAATGGAATCAGGGGTGATTTAACCCGGAAGTGTTGAGGTAAAAGGATACCCGGTTGGAGATTGGGTGCGAGGTTTTGAAATCCATCCCCCACCCGAATTAATTGCATTGTCCGGGTAAAGGCTAAAAAGAATGGAAAGACTTTAGAGAAGAAGTGCGAGGACAGGTTTAAATCGTATGCCACGTTCGCCCAACTGTTGGCACTTGTAGTCAATGACAGATTAACCATGCTATGCACCCACCACCTATACCTTGGTTGACTTGTGAGGTTGTTGCCCAATTATGGCAAGACACGGTAAATAAACAGATAAATCTTAGAAAGTCGAGTAAAAAAACAGAGTTAAACAGACAGTGGCATTCCCATCAATGGGCTTACTAAATAGACAAATCGCAATAGACAAATCGCAATAGACAAATAGAAGCAATAGACAAATAGAACCGTTCAGCAGAATCAGGGCGAAATTTGCTCTATCGCACTTTTGCAGTCGATGAACAACAGCCGAGTGAAGCAGTGTGGGCTGCATCCACGCCGCTGCAAGCGACTGTATTTAGACCTAAGACGGTGTTCCATCGGTGGATTAGTCCGTTTCCCAAAGGTCAGGGAAACCAGGGAGATTGCGACTCTCGCAATGTAGCGATTCATACTTTTTAAATACACTCTTAGCAGGGTTAAGTAAAATATGCGGGAAGTTCTGAATGGTTCCCTCCATGCAGAGGCCATGGATTGCATGACTCATGGCTACGGGGAAGCTTCGACCCAAAACACCATGCTAAAGGTATTAATAGTAATTTTTTTAGAGAAAATTTATAATTTGCAATGATTCGTCTTCTTGATCATGCTTGAGCGGATTGCTATGAAACAGTCGTTTAGAGCACTTATCGAGGATTTGAATCGTCAATTAAGCAGTTATTTGAGCTTTGTGGCTGAGTTTTAGGGGTCAGTCCGTTGGGATTGCCCCTAAAACCTGAATTCGACAAAGCATTAAAAGCATTAGTGGTCGATCAAAACGGTCGATCAAGCTTGTTTTGAGGCGCAGAATAACCGCAAAACCCTTGAAAACTGTTTTGTGTCGATTTGATCCATCCAGCAAATCTATCCCAATGAATAACGAGTCTTTTAACAGATGACAAGTCTTTTAAGAGAATGGTTGGAACTGTAAAGACGACGGAATTTAGCAAAATTGGGATCCAGCAAAATCACTGAGAAATAGACCGTACAACCATCCACCTAATTATTCTCTCACCACAGTTTAAAAAACCGTTGGTTGCTCAGACACAACTTGAATCAAGCAATTGGATTAAATGCGATTCAATCCAGATTCAATCTCATGGACTAAAAATACTTGCTTTAGTCAGTCTCGCCATCCGAGAAAACCATTGATTTATTTATATTGATTTAAAGATTGCTTGGCCGCTAGTATCGGCTAATGCGGATTACCGATGGCTTGGTGAGTGCTCTGACTTGAGGGACGGGTCACCAATGGATCGGCAATCCTCTTTACCGTTTGGCTTTTTGGGGTTGTACCTTAACCAGATCGCCCCATTTCAGCCGCAACTGATATTGGGCATGACCACCGTTCACGGCAATTTCAACCCAGCCATGGCTGCCGACTAGGGCTAAGGGTTCTCCCGGAGAAACATCGCTGTAGGTGCGGTAACCAGGAATGGTGATATTGCGTAACGCTAATGACCAGGGATTTCTTGCTTCGGAGTCCGGATCGGCGATAGGTTGATTTTGCTCTAAGCTGTCGATATAACTGCCGGGAATGTTGGTGATGGCATTGCCGAAGCGATCGATGTATTGGATTTGTCCCGATATGGCCATTAGGTGGTTGGTTTTATCGCGAATTTCGCTGCAATCGGGGACGGGCGATGGGGCGAGGGTGCCGGGATCAATCAAGTTACCGAGTTGATGAATGGGGACTTTCCCTGCCAAGTAGGCTCCCACGGAGGCAAATACATCCCGGCCATGGAAGGTGGCACTGGGGAAGGGGGTACGCCAGAATTGCCGATTGGTTAGTTCTACGGTTTGGGTGGCTGGGGTTTGGCTGAGTACGCCGCTAAATAGACCATTGTCGGGGCCAACCAGAAAGCCTTGGGCGATTTCCACGGCGATCGCCCGTCGCCGCGTCCCCACGCCAGGATCGACTACGGCAATATGCACAGTTCCCTCAGGAAAGTAGGCATAGGCGTTCATTAAACTGAAGCGCGCTGCTGCCACATCTTGGGGAGGGATCTGATGACTCAGATCAATGACCGTCGCTTCTGGATTAATCTGAGCAATAATCCCCTTCATTACGCCGACGTAGACATCCTGAAGTCCGAAGTCGGTCATTAGGGTAATAATGCGTGTGGTTTCGACCATGACAGTCCCCCGATAGTAAACAGTAGATGACAGCTATGTCAGTACGGTAAGGCAGATGTGGGTGGTGGCGGGACTGTTGGTGATTAGGCGTTACTTCCCTGGTTCTCCGGCTGTGCGCTCATCATCATCTCCCTCCACCTCCACTTCAGTATCATCGCTGGTTTGGGGGGAAATGCTAAACAAATGGCACGTATCGTCATCTCCATTGGGTGGGGGAGCGGCGGCTATTTGGGGGAAATAGGTATTTTCGGTCATGATCTCAGTGCCGTCGCCATTCTGCCGTCGCGGCATGACAATGCGGGGGCGGGATCGGCTTTTGCAGGTGCGTCGGTGACCGGTTTATCCGACTTGGGTGGAAATTGGTAGTGGCGGCGAACCGCGTTGGCGATCGCACTGACGACAGGTTCCATTTCTTCCGGCTGGGGCAGTTTAGTTTTGGTCTCCCACAACCGCCGCTCCAAGTCAATGCAGTTTTCAGATGAGTTCAACAATTCTTGGATCAAATCCCCTAAACCACAGCCACGAATTACCATCCAATCCCGATCGGCAAAGGACACCGGATAGTGAATGGTGGAGAAGATTAATAATTTTGCCCGTAGAGGGTTGGCATATCGCATGATCTCCTGTCGGAGGTTGAACGGATCATAGGTACGGAAATTCAAAATAGGGGCGGGTTCCTCCGGGGCTGGGGATGCGGCGGCTCCAGCGTCGAGCTGATGATTGGGAGGTGGGGAATTGGCAGGGGCGGCGATCGCGGCTACGGGCATAGCCGCAGGCGGTGGGGGCGGCGGCGGCACAATAGCAGGAGTTTCGGCAGGATGACTCTCGACGGGATTAAATTGGGTGGCATTAATGGCATTAACATTAATGGCATTAAATTGAGTGGACGGAATGGCAGAACTCGCCGCTGGAGTGACGTGCCCAGCCTGGGGTACCGATTGCGGCACCACTGGCAGCAACTCTAGATACAAGGGTTCTAACTGTAGGCAAATGTAGTTGGCAATCTCGGCATATTCCAACGGTTTGCTTAAGCCCTTAACAATTTCCCCCAAGACAAAATTCAGATGATTCAGACTGGGGATCAAATGGGTTAATTCCACTAACAAATCCCGCAAGTTTAACTGTCCCAGTTTGGTCGTATCGTTTTCCCATTGGTTGCGACTGGCACATAGTAATAATTTCTTGATCCGCACCAAGTTGGGATTTTGGGCAAGCTGTTGGGCGATCAAGCTGTAGGAATCGAGCGGTGGCTGATCGGTGCTGAGGGAACCGGCTACGGTGGCTGATGGGTTAACGCTAAAGCCAGTCGGCACTTCTTCCGGTGGGTGGGCGGCGATCGCGGGGCGGGTGTCCTGAAGATGATTTAGCTCAAGCTGTTGGTACACTGGCTTCAGCACTTCGACAATCAGATTCACCACCATGGAATATTCCACTGGCTTATTCAGACTTTTGGCGACCTGATTCAGGACAAATTGCACTTGGCCAACGGTTGGGTAACGGGCCACCAATTCCATTAACAAATCAGCCACGGGATGGTGGCTCAACGCCTCCAACGAGTTTTCCCACTCGTTGCGACAGACAAAGAACAGTAACTTATGAATCCGCTGATTGCGTTTGGCCTCAAGGGCTTCTGCCGCAAGCTGAATTGGAGAAGTGGCAACCATCAATTCCCTGCCTTTTGCTAAGATGGCTCCTCTGATCTGCTGGGGAGCGATCGCCCGGATCGAACATCCAAAATGCCTCCATTGTGGGAGTCATCGGAAGAGCCGCTGGAATTGGAGAAACGTCAAATATACTGAAGCCAGTGACGCGAGGCTGGTTTAGCTTGATTCACGTAGCACTGAGCGCAAAATCCTGACTGGATAGGGGTTTGAGTGGAGTGGACATAGCCCATTCCATTGCAAGCGGCTATCGTCAGATTAAAGTGAGCA
>CAZJZR010000068.1:0-10588 GCA_964550475.1 uncultured bacterium | reverse complement strand
GAGTCGAAGGGGTTAAACTCATCTGTCCTCCCGCAGGCATCCCGATCGAAGTTGGCAAACGACTCTACGAAATCTACGATCGCAACCGTCAGCAACTGCCAGGAGCATGAACCATGCCGACAGACGCATCGATTGCTTGGGGGGCTGGCGGTTGTAGACGCAAAGCGGCTTAACCGCGTCTACAGGAACCAAGTCCGCCTACGCGGACTCTGCAAGGCAGACTATTCTGCGGGTCAGAAACCTGCGCTTGGCGTAGGCTTCCGAAGGACTGGCAGTTTATAGCCCTTTGGGCAATAGCCTTCGGCATGGTTGCGCTAGGGCTACGCTAGTGTTCTGATAGTTGCAATTTTAATCGCCACTCCCACTCAAAAATTGGACGATCTAAAACAAAAAGGTCAACTCTGATCCCAACTCTAATCAGACTGGCTGCCTACGCCAAATAATTGCTGTAGTCCCCAGGTCACCACCGTCAGCACAATTGGTCCCACGATCGCCGCCACCAGTCCGCGCACCTCAAACCCAAGCGACAACATCGACACGATTTTGAACGCGATCGCATTGACAATCAGGAGGAACAACCCCAGAGTTACAATGGTTAGGGGCAACGTCAGCAGGATCAAAATTGGGCGGACAATTGCATTCACAAATCCCAACATCAACGCCGCAAACAACGCTGCCCCAAAGCCCGCCACATAAATCCCCGGCACCAGCCACGCCGTAATCAACAGCGCGAGTGCCGTTAACAACCAGGTTAGGAGAAACTTTTGCATGGGTTATGCCAAACGCTCTTTATACAGGATTCTAACGTCTCTTTCTACGATGGCCACCCGATTGCGGCAGTTCAGTAGGATGCTCCAGCACACACTGAACCCAGTGATCAGTCGGAATGGCGGGTGGGCGATCGCCATCCTGCTTGCCCTCATCGCCTACAGCAGTTATCCTACCGCTGCCCATGCTGCCACCGCCAACGGCAGTGAAGTCGTCTATCCCCAACACCTGAGCAACTCGCAAATCCTCGATCGCGACTTCAGCAACCAAGACCTGCGTGCCTCCGAATTTGCCAGTTCCAAACTGTTGCGCTCCAACTTCCACGCCGCCAACCTCCGGGGAGCTGTCTTCAGTCGTTCCGTCATCATTGACACCGACCTCAGCGGTACCAACCTGACCGATGCCATGGTCGATCAAGTCGATTTTCAAAACGTAGACCTCAGCGATGCCGTCCTCGCTGACACCATTCTCTTCCGCTCCGAATTCCACAACGTCAACATTGACGGGACTGACTTCACGGATGCTTTGCTCGACGGTGCCCAAGCCCGTCAACTGTGCGAAGTGGCGACCGGGGTCAATTCTAAAACCGGAATCGCCACCCGCGATTCCCTAGGTTGTGGCTAAACGGCATGATGCCTCATCATTGACCGTTTGCTGAAGAGGTCTAATGGTCTATACCACAAGCAAGGGTTGGGTTTCCCAACCCCTTTCTGGTTGAGTTCCGCCAGGTATAGGGACATGGCATTGTCCCTAATCAACGCTGACTGACAGTTGACTGACAATTACAGCAAGCGATACCGATTGGTGGCTGCAACATACTGCCGTCCAGAAATCTCATCTGGACTGATGCCGCGTAGGGCACTGGTCATATCTTGCACTACCCGTTCGACGCTGACATAATACCCGTGTTCTGAGGGGTCAGCGAACCGAGAAACCACAGTGGTGCAATCAATTGGATAGACGTTGCGCGGCAAGGCCAGAGGCCGCAGTGGGCCATCGGAACCTAGGCGGGTGGGATTCCCTTTGAGCGAATCACTGGCCCACAGAGCCAAATCACCCCGGTTAAAGTAAACGCTGACCCGTGCAGCCAAGCGCGGCAAACTCAACAGTTTGAACTCCGTTTCAAAGGCATCATCATCCTCATCGGGAGCCATCATCAAAATTTGGTCAAAAATCCGAGGCACGCGGTTAGAGACTTGGCGGCGCAGTTCTTGTAGGGCATGGCGCAAGACATAATTGCCCATGCTGTGACACACCAGATGCAACTTTTGGCGGCAACGTTGGGTGGTCTCGATCGATTTAATGAATTCAGCCATTTTCAAAAACCCTCTGGCAAAGGCCGCTCCAGACGCAGCCGCATCGAGGCGATCGCTGTAATAGGCGTTGGGGTTGCTGCCCTTGGGATTGCTGAGCAGCATTGACCCATCCGATGGCCAAGAGAACACGCACATATTGACTTTGAGGGGATTGGTGCGATCGCCGTTCTCAATGGCTTTTTCCAGCTTAGCGGCTGCGTTCAAAGCCTCCTTAAACTTGACATTAAACCCGTGGATCAAAATAACCGTGTCTTGGCCACTGTATGCCATCTGTTGCCGGACTTGATCGAAAATTGCCCCACTGCCGAAGATGGGCTGGTCTGCCGACAAATTCTCTGGCTCAACCCGGATATCGTATTGGTCAAACTCCGTACCTGTGACTTCAGCCCGCCCGAAACGCAGATTGGCTAAACCGTCATCGCTAAAATGCCCACTAAACACATCGTCACTGTTGGCCACTAGACGACGGTTAGTTCCAAAATAAATAGTAGTCATAACCCAAAAATGCTGCCAGAAATACCGTTAACCGTAAAGGCGATTTACGCCACTGTTCTGATTCAGAACGCCGCCACGCTAACACAGCAGATCAAAGCTCGTTTTGGCTTTTACTTTCTTTTTAGGTTTGCAGGAACGCCCCCGGTGATTGCCGACTGATTTTAGCGGGTGTTTTGTCAGCATTCAGGTAGCCGAATTGAGGGCGCGGCAATCGCGCCCCTACACATGGAATAACGGATGGAATTGTCGGGGTTGGGTTGCCCACCTCTTTTAGATCGGGCGATAGAGTAGATCGAGCAATAGAGCGTTGATCAAGCTGAATAGTTACCTTGGGCTATCGGGTTACTGGGCTATCGGGTTACTGGGCTATTGCCAATAGCCCAACAGTATGGCCTTCGCCTAGGGCTATGCTAAGAGCGAGGGGAAACGCACCGTTTGGCGGATGTATAGAGGCATTTCACCGCTGCCAAGGTGATGTGTGGTGTGTTTCGCGCTGCTCTTCAGCGAAGCCCATGCCGGAGGCCACATTCTAGAAATGAATGATCCAGGACTGGCAAATTGGATCAGAACCAGCGAATTTCCCTGACAAACACCTGACAAACAGAGGACTATCTTGCGGTTGCCGTCGTTAACGATCGCGGGTACAAGTGCAGGTGACGGTAGTCTGGATCAACCCAACAACGGGGCAACTCCTCACCGGATGGAAAAACTAATTCAGCTTTGAGGAAGGGTTCAGGTTCTTGCAATTCTTCCCCAGCATGGCTTTGCGCCATCACTTCTAACACAAACGGATCAAATAACTCCTGGGTCGAGAGAACTTCAATCAAATTCCGAGTTTGCTTTTGGAGTAAAAACATACGTTGTTCCTCCACTGCCGATACCACTTTGATCCTATCAAGCCAATTCAGCTCTCGGTATAAACTGCAATAGAGATCTATGAATCGTAATGCCAATTTAGTAACCGTTCACATCCCCCCATAGGAAAAGTGTTGCGGGCTACGCCCGCTGGTTCCTCCCCTTTCGGGAGGAGCGTGAAAATAAAGTACCCATAGATTAAACACGATGCGTTACGGCTGAAGCCTAACGCATTCTACGCCGGGTATTTTATTTATTTGCACATCCCTTGGGGGAGTGAACGGTTACCCTTACATCGTGTATTGCCGTGTATTGCAAGGGTAACGTGACGGTAACCGTCGTGCCGTGGCCGGGTTCGCTGCTGAGGCTGATGTCGCCACCGTGCAACTTGACGCATTTGTGGGCGATCGCCAACCCCATCCCGGTGCCAGAAATATTCCCCACATTACTGGCGCGTTGGAATGCCTCCAACACCCGTTGTTGATCCTCCATGGGAATGCCCAATCCCTCATCCGTAATGCTAATCATCAACTCTTGACACGGATCTGGCACTGTAATCATCAGGCGAATGGTGCCACCATCGGGCGAATATTTAATCGCATTCGAGAGCAAATTCGTTAGAATCTGCCGCAGCAAGTATTCATCCGCATAGATATAGGGCGGGCAATTGTCTTGAATAAACTCAAACTGATGCTGCGGCATCAACTCACTGGGAGCAGACGGCAGGGAGGGTGCGGTGTGGCGAGACAGTTTGGGATAGAGGTGCAAATGGGTGAGTTGCAATTCATCCACAATCTCTTGACACAGATCCGGCAGATTAATCTGCATTGGTTTGAACTGGAGCGTATTCGATTCCATTTGGTTCAAGCACAGCATGTCATTGACCAAATTGGTCATATGACCCACCATGGTTTGAATCCGTTGGATGTGTTTTTGGCGTTTTTCGGGCGGCCATTGGTCACCGTAGCGTTCTAACAGTTCCGCCGACGAAAGGATGGTCGCTAGCGGAGTTCGGTATTCGTGGGAAACGGTGGTGATGATCCGCGATCGCAACGCATTCAGATCTCGCTCCTGTGCCAATGCCCGTTGCATTTCGTCCGCTGCTTGCTGCCGTTCCGCCTCGATTTGCTTGCGATCGGTCAGATCCACCAAACTGCCGACAATTTCTAATGCATTGCCGTGTTGGTCTTGGATCAGTTGCATTTGGTCATACATCCAGCGATAGGAGCCATCCTGATGCAAAAAGCGGTATTCCTGCACTTGATTGCCCGTTTCAAACAGCATGGATAATCCGGCAAACACCCGTTGCACATCATCGGGATGAATCCGATTTGCCCAAAACTGGCGATCGCTGACAAACTCCTCCGCCCGATAACCCAGCAGATTGAACACATTCTCACTGATGAAGGTCGTTTTCAGCAGGTCATTCGGCAATGTGGTGTACAGCACCGTTGGGCTAGAGGATAACAAGTGTTGCAACCGTTCCCGACTCAGGCGCAGATCCTGACTATGTTGGGCAACTTTTTGCTCTAAGTCGTAATTGGCTCGGCGCAAAGCCAATTCCATATTGTGGTATTCACTGCTGTCCTGAAAAATCACCACTGCACCCAATACCCCGCCTTGGGCATTTAGGATGGGCGTTGTGGTGTAGTCGATCGGAATTTGTTGTCCATGGCGCGTCGTTAGCCACACCGGGGGATGTTGATTGGGGTGTGGGTAGGGGGCAGCATCGTGGAGAGAATGCAAGGTGGAGTCTGCGGGTTCAGATAGATCCGCAGATGCATGATCAGATTGATCAATAGTGGCGGTATCAATAGTGGCAGTATCAAGGGTGGCGGTGTCAACGGTGGCAGTATCAACGGTGGCAATGGATTGCAGCACAGGCACGCGATCGCCCGTCTCTTGGTAACTAATCCGAAACACCACCTCAATGGCTTGCCCCATGGCCTCCGCCAGTTCCCAGCCCGTCAACTTCGCCGCCATGGGATTGATGAAGGTAATCTGCCCCAGTTGATCGGTCGTAATCACCCCGTTGCCAATGCTAGCTAAGGTGGTGGACAACCATTCTTCACGGGCTTTGAGTAACTGTTCAGTGCGATGCTTGTACAAAGCCAGTTCAATCGCACTGCGGAGTTCACGGGTCTCAAACGGTTTGAGGATATAGCCATAGGGTTGGGTAACCTTGGCTCGTTGTAACGTATGCTGATCGGCATAGGCGGTTAGGTAAATAATCGGGATATTGTAGCGATCGCGAATCTGTTCTGCCGCCTCAATACCATCCATCTCCCCCTTCAGCCGAATGTCCATCAAGATCAAGTCCGGCTGCATCTCTTCAGCCGCTTGGATGGCCGCTTCTCCCGTCGTGGCAGTCATGGCAATGGTATACCCTGCC
This sequence comes from uncultured bacterium, assembly GCA_964550475.1. Taxonomy (GTDB): domain Bacteria; phylum Cyanobacteriota; class Cyanobacteriia; order CAIUCS01; family CAIUCS01; genus CAIUCS01. Next base: position 4,762 of record CAZJZR010000068.1, on the reverse strand, counting down.
TCCGTTAACCGTTTGGTTAGGTTGAGGGCAACAATGCTCTCATCTTCAACAATTAGGATTCTTACGCCATTCATAGGGAAGAGCGGGGATAGGGAGCAGGCAGTAACGAATAACCGATCCTGGGTACAGCTTGAATGGTAACCGTTCACATCCCCCATGGGAAAACCGTTGCGGGCTACGCCCGCTTGTTCATCCCCTGACGGGGAGTGAACGGTTACGCTTGGATGCAGTTCTAGTCTTGCCGAAAGGTAATTCGGCACCGCGTTCCCTGATCACAGTGCAGCGTAAAGGATGCTTCCAATTGTTCAACTAAAGCTTGCACCAATTGCAAACCCAGGGATTTGGATTGGTTAATGTCAAAGTTAGCGGGTATACCAATGCCATTGTCCCAAATTTCTAACAAAAAATGGTGCGGGCGATCGGGTTCAGGATGACAGGTAATGTGGATTTCTCCATGGCTGCGATCGGGAAAGGCATATTTGAGTGCATTGGAGACCAATTCATTAATAATTAATCCCCACGGAATTGCCGTATTAATATTCAGAGCAATGGGACACAGATCAATCTGAAATTCCACCATCGTACTGGAATAATAGGAGCGGCATAAATAGGTCGTTAGTTGTTGAATGTATTCGCTAAAGTCAATTTTAGAAAACTCTTCTGAGCAGTAAAGTTGCTCATGTACCAACGCCATTGATTTAATCCGATTGCAGCTTTCGTGCAATACTCCTAACATGGTCGGGTCTTCAACCGTTTGCGATTGCAAATCCAATAAACTAAAGATGATTTGCAGATTGTTCTTGACCCGATGGTGAATTTCCTTCAGCAACACATCCTTTTCTTGTAAGGAGGCTTTGAGTTGATTTTCCGCTTGTTCTCGTTCTGCTTCTAATCGTTTGCGTTCGCTAATATCAACGCTGGTGCCTTCGTAATACAGTAAGTTACCGTTATCGTCGCGAATGGCGCGGACGTTTTCGGAAATCCAAAAGGGCACGCGATCGCGGCGATACACTTGATATTCAAAATTAACCGCCCCCCTTTCCTGTTCCATTCGTTGTTTAAACAGGTCGCGATCGCGAGAATCAACATAAATTTGTGCGGCAATATCGGTGATATCCGCCATCATTTCCGAGGGGGTAGCATAACCATGCATCGCCGCTAGGGCTGGGTTAATGCTGAGAAATTGTCCCTCTGGCGTACTTTGAAAAATCCCCTCCGTTGCATTTTCAAAAATGCTGCGATACTTTGCCTCGGCCTCTTGCAGTGCCAACTCTGCCCATCTGCGCTCAGTAATATTTTCAATCGTCCCTAAAATGCCAATCACCTCCCCGGCAGCATCGTGAATCGGCACCTTACTGACATCCAACCAAATGGATTGGCCATCCTGCTGCGGCTTACATTCAATGCAATGGAATTCTGGCGTATCCGTCGCCATAATTCGCTGATCCTGTTGGTAATAGTGCTCGGCCATTTCATGCGTGGCGCACAGGTCATAATCCGTTTTGCCAATCACGCTGGCCATATGCTCAATCTTGGCTTGGCGTGCCCAGTTGCGGTTGCAACCCAAGAAGACAGAGTTGCGATCTTTCCAGAAAATTTGTTGGGGAATGTTGTCCAGTACCAGTTGCAAAAAGTGTTCCTTGTCTTGCAAATCGCGGGTGCGGTCTTGCACCCGCTGTTCCAGCTCAGCGTTCAACCGCAAGACTTCCAGTGCCGATTGTTGCCGTTGGATTTCGTAATGTTGCCGTTCTAGTTCCAGTTCTTTGGCTTTGCTGATGTCTTGGGTGATCATCATCCCCGCCACCACCTCGCCCTGCTGGTTTTTGACGGGCACAATTTGGGCGTGGAAGGCAATCCCTTCGTATTTGGCTTCAAAGTCGCTAGGAATGCCAGCTAAAGCACCTTGGAAAAATGGTTCCAAGAAATCTACCATCTCCGGGCTAAAGACTTCATCCAAGCGTTTGTTCTCAAAAATGGCTTGGATTTGTTGGCAGGGTTGAATGCCCATCCCTCCAGCAATGCGGAACCGGAAGTCGCGATCGAATAAATGGACGGTGCCGTTGGGGAAGTTGTCAATCAACACGCGATACAAATTGGCTCCATCAGGCAGGTCGGGCAAGGTCTGGATGGAGTGGGGTTGCAATGCTTGTAACAGTTGATGTTCACACACTAACCCGACCAGTCCACCCTCTTCAGCCACAATTGGCAAGTGGCGGATTTGGTAATGCTGCATTTGCCGCAGGATGGCGTTGAAGTTGATGCCTTGAGCGGTGACAAGTTGGCTATAGGGTAAGGTGAGCAATGGTTGGGTCATCACAGCCGCGATCGCCACACCCGCCAATGGGGTCTGGTTGGCGAGCAGCCGAGTGATGTCGTTTTCAGTGAAGATACCGATCGGTTGGAGAGACGGACTATCCGGATCAACAACTAAGAGGCAGGTGGTGTCAGCATGATGCATCTTGGCGATCGCATCTAACACCAATACATCAGGCAGAACGGTCAGAGGGGTGCGATCGATGACAGCCGCAAGATTAATGGCAACTTGATAGAGAGACGTGTTGACCATGGGGGGGACATGGATAGAGAGAGGCGTGGTCAATATGAACAGTGTTGGAACTGGTAATTGCTGGCTAGTTGGTAATTGGTAATTGGTAATTGGTAATTGGTAATTGGTAATTGGTAATGGCTAATGGCTAATTGACGATGGGTAAGGGGGCGTGGGGTGGACATCGCGCTTCATGACTGGGCGGAGGAGTGGGCATCACTCACTCCAGCACCTACTGGGTACTGTGCTTCATAAAATAATAAAACGCTGTTAATGGGGCTAGTTGGTCTGGCGATCGCAGGCCAGAGCCGGCCAGATCAACTGTCTAGCGATCTTTTTAAGCCGCCCCTCAGCCTGTAAAGCCCCAAATCGGTTCCGGGACTTCAGCCTGCGTGCCTTCTTTAACTTTGGTGGTGACCCCTTCGATTTCCGTGCCAAATTCTCCCATCGCACCAATATAGACTTCATCTTGGTACAGGTGGGGCAAGTGATACGTCACCTGCACATCGGGGCCAAACACAATTTCATCCCCGTTTCTCAAATCGTGCTCCTGCACCTTTTGACCATTAATAATTAATCCATTGGTGCTGCGCTTGCCATTCATGTCCCCATCAATGATGCGATAGCGATGAGTGCCATCATCATTCGGCAGTCGCAACAATGTGGCATGACGACGTGAAACAAATTGCGAGACCAAACAGATATGGCAGTTCGGATCTCGGCCAATGGTGTAAACAGAACCATTGAGGATGAATCCCCGCTTTTCTGCCGTATCTTCTATCACTAATAGGTGACCCAAGGGCAATTTAACAGGCATGATACAAACACAAACTAAGCGAAACAACTAAACCGTTGCAGTGAGCGATCTTAGAGACTGGGTTAAAAGTTGATTTTTCGTGCCTGAGGTGCAGGAAAAATCAACCGTCCAGCCACCTTTTCAAATAGTCTCTTAGGGATACCAATCACTGGATCTGAGCAGCATCGTTCCCAATACAATTGCTCCGGTCTCGTAACCGTTCACTCCCCGTCAGGGGAGAAACAAGCGGGCGTAGCCCGCAACACTTTTCCCATGGGGAGATGTGAACGGTTAACCGGTTTCAATATATTCGGCATCAATATGTCCGGTATCAATATGTGTATACACGGTAGTTTGCAGAAACATGGATGATTCGGACGTGACATCAGCATTTTCAGCCTGCAATCCGCAGGTGACATCCCATTGGCAGCTTGGCCGCGATGTAACCATTCACTCCCCGTCAGGGGAGGAACAAGCGGGCGCAGCCCGCAACACTTTTTCCCTGGGGGAATGTGAACGGTTACGGCAACATGGCTGTTTTCTGATTTGATCGCTGACTCAAATTTGATCGCTGACTCAAATCAATCCTGTCGGACGACTAGGGAACTGCGACGATCCAGTTGTGCAGCATTCATCCGGCAACGCCATAGCCGCTTGCGTTGATGTGGACATAGCCCATACCACTCAACCCTCCTGCACTTCATAAAGCTATATCGAGGTAACCATTCCCTTTTCCTAGGTGGAGAAGTGGGCATAACCCGCCACCCTCTTTATTGGGGAAATGTTATTGGGGAAATGTGAAGGTTACAGATCGGGGTGAAAAACTGGTTACGGTTGCAGTTAGTCTATTGGTTCACTTTGACCAACAACTGAGATCAAACAACTGAGATCAAACAACTGAGATCAGTGGATGAAATCCATTGACGGTTGAGGATTGCTGGAGGCAGAGGATTGCCGACTGCGGTAAGGTGAGCATAGCCCACACGATTCGACCTGCGAGATTATTTGGCAAGTAGACGGAGGTTGGCAAGTAGATGGAGGCAACAATGGCAGGCAGGTAGACTGGCAACTGGCAACACAAAAGCGGTGAAGATATGACCTGAGATGCAACTCTTGAGATGCAACTTAGGAGAAGATAATGCACCCAATGACACTGATCGTTAAGGTTTTAAGGGGTGAGGGGCTGCCCCCAACTGAACGAACTGAATCAAAAATGGGCAGTAAACCTGAAGCCAACCATAAAATCTACTGTATTCAGAGAACACTAGCAATGTAGATGCAGCGTAACTGTCTAAGGACATATGCCGGAAGTATTATACTTCCCCGACTTAATAATAATAATAGCCCCCAATTCTAAGGAAGTGCAAAGTCTGCCGAGATCTGCACGGACGGTCTTTGTACTTGTACTTGTACTTGTAGTT
>CAZJZR010000067.1:0-10637 GCA_964550475.1 uncultured bacterium | reverse complement strand
GGTGGGATGGGTCATACTCATTGCGGAACCTTATCAATAATTCCCCGCATGGTTACACGGGTGTAAAGGGTTGGGGTGAAAACATCAGCATCGTTGTTTAGTCCACCGCGCCCAGCAGCATTGCCGCGCAAATAAACTAACACATCCTGGGAGATGCCAACCTGATCCTGTTCGTTCCGAACACAGGCATAAAAACTGTTGAAATTGGTGGCATTGCTGGGAACCCGTAAATAGTCGTTGGCGACTCCAGGCGCATCAGGACAGTTCACTCGATCTGGGGGGTTGGGGTTATTGGGACGATCCACATAGTCCACTAAGACAGGGGCATTGGCCGCATTTAAAGCGGGTGGAGTTCCCGCTTGGGATCCAGTTGTCCCCGCCATCCCACAGCGATCGGTACTGGTTTGGCAATTCGTGCCGTCAGTCAGGAAAGGCCAAGTGGGAAAGATGGGGGTTGTGCTAACGGTGGCTGGATCAACAAAGCCTGTATTCCAGGTAAATCGTGTTGCGGCTGCCGCATTCAAATCAGCAAATTTAGAAAATTGATAGCGGATAATTCGGGAACGCCCTCTCCAGATTGTTGTGTTGGGGTTTGGGCGCGGGACTTGCAGATAAACCACTAAGGAGTAAGCACGGCGTTGGATTTGCAGGTTGCGACACTCGGTGCTGTTAACGGGGCCTGCACCAGCACAGTCAGCGGGGATATTGGCGTTGGGAATAAATTCTGGTTTCCAGAAAGCCAAAACAGGCGTGGCACCTGGCGCGTAGGTCGAACCCGTGAAGAAAGTTGGCCCACCAAATCCGGCAGTAAAGGCAGGGATGGCCGTTGTACTGTAAGCGTTGGCACTGTTGTCGTAGATGTAGACGGCTTCCCGCAGGTCAGACACAATATAATTCAGTGCCATTTGCATTTCCCGCTGCACTTCGCTGCGGATATTTTCCCGTTGGTCGGTTTCCAGCAGTTGGGTTACCAAGGACAACAGGGCAGAAATAATCATGCTGGAAATCACTGCAACAATCAGTAATTCCAGCAAGGTAAAGCCGCCCATAGACTGACAGGAGGTTCTTTGGCCTAGGACTGGGGTGATCAGTTTACGGAGTCGGGTCTGGAGCCATTGAGTTGCCATGGTGTTCGGATGTCCTGTTTCACGGGCTAACGGGGAAAGAGTATGAAAATAGGGAGAATTTGTCAGTAAGGAATGTGAATTAAAGTAAGTTCGAGATTTGTAGGGGCGGGTTTAGCGGATCAATCTGCATCCTGCGATGGATTTGACAGCAAAACCCGCCCGTACAGTATGCGGTTTTATTAAGATAGGTGGATTATGGGGTGAGGTAGGTTCTGTAAGCCCCTAGGGCGTTGTTTGTTGAGTCACCTTTACTAATTTCCACGTAGAGTGCTGCGAGGGGATAGTAGAGGCGGTTACCTTGGGCTGTGGTCAGGCCAATGCCTTTGGTATTCCGTTGTAGATTGGCTGGAAAACCATTTCCTAGGCGGGCATCGGTACTGTAAACCCGTACTCCTACGCGAAAGCCTTGCAGTTCTCCGGTGGCAGAGTTGACAATGCCGGGGTTATCTCGAAACATTTGCACGGCAAATTGGTCGCTGGAACTGGAAATCAGGGCTTCGGTGATGGGGCAGGGTTGGGCAGAACAGGTGGTGACAAAGCTGGCGGGAACGGCAAAGTTACGGACATCTCCGGCAGCAGAGGCGGGTAGTTGTTGATTCAAATAGGCGGCATCATTCGGTTGATTCATCAACAGGCGCACCCGTTCCACTTCCTGTTGTGCCAGTTGCAGGGCTTGTTCAGCCCGACGGGCTTGGACGCGGGTGGCCACGGCTAAGAAGATGCTGGGGGTGATGGAGGCAAGTACGGCAGTCACCACTAGCATCGCTACCAGCACTTCTAACAGAGACACGCCCTGACAGTCCCCTCCTGCCACAGTTTGGTTGAGGAGGAGTGTGCGAATCAGGCGGTGGAGGGGAGGGGTTTGTGGGCGAGACATGGTTAATCAATCTCCGAGGTCAGGGCACGATACAGTGAATGGGGGGCTAAGGGTGGAGGGGTGGGGGGGATGCCCCCACCAGTCAAGCGGCTAGCTGTACGGCAGGGACTTCCGGGGCAGTCTCTAAGTGGGACAGCCGCTGACTGTGGAATCAACCCGATTGCCGCTGACCCGCGCACAACGGAGATTGACAATGTACGGGTCGTCTACGGGTAACTCACGGTAGAACTCACTGCGGATGGTGCTGGGGGTGCTGAACCGTCGAGCCACAATCCCAGCGGGGGAGTATTGCAGGGCGGTATCAAAACCCCAACGCCGATTTGGGGCACCATAATAACCAATGGTTTGAGCAGCAAAGGCGGCTTGTCCAGGTTCCCAAACATTTGCCGTTGTACTCCAGCTTTGTTCAAAGGGAGCGGTGGCGTAGGTACTGAAGTTGAGCTGGTACAGAGAACCGGCGATATTGAGGTTAACACTATCCCATTCTTCTAAGAAGCGGGGGAAGTTGTGCATCCCGCCGTAAGTTTGGTTTTGGCGAGAGGGGACTATACCACTGACGATCACCGCATTAACCCAGGTTTCAGTTGCCGTGTTTGCCCGCTCCATGTTGTCATTGGTACCATTACGTGGCGAACGATAAACGCTAGTACTAGCGGGTGGTGTATAGGTGATGTTAAGTGGCGATACAGATGGGGGATTGGCAGTTTCTCGCCCATATTCCACTTCGTGCTGCCCAGTTGCTAAACATGCGGGTAATGGAGAGGGGGCTGGCGAAGGTAGCGTGCCATTGCCTCCAGTGTTGTTAGAGCAGTACACCGGGAAGCCCCGGCGAGAGAATTTAATTGGAGATGCAGCAGTGGTGAGGGCAGAAAATGTGCCATCTTCCCGCACCCAAGGGCGTGAGTTCAGGTCATTGTTAGTCGCACCCTGGACAGGTTGTAAGAAGCCGGAGTAGGAGTTAACACCAACATAGTCACTACTCCCATTGGTACTAGAATCCAATAGTCCAGAGGCAATATTTCCATCAACAAAATTGCTAGACAGGATGGTGATGGCATCACCAATGATTTCGGTGGAACGCCACGAGTCTGTACTAGCTCTGGCAAAGCTAGTATTGAGGCTGTTGCGGGTGTAGAAGTTGCTCCAAAGGGTTCCAGCCGCTTGATCGAGGGTTTGGGTAAATTCCTGAAGGTTAGGAGTACTGCCATCCGTGCTATGGATGTTGAAGTTCCCTTGAATGTAAACCGGATTATCGGAGATGAAGGATAACCCTCGTGCTTCTGTGGCAGGTACACCAGACACTGCACGACGGAGATCCGCTCCATTACGGAGCCGGAAGCCGTGGGGGCGGCGATCGGGGTCGGGGTAGAAGTCTACGGGTTTGGCACTGATGTTGCTGTTGGGGTTGAGTGGGGGGTCGTTGGGGGTCGAACCCACAGCATTCATGGTATAGCCGGTTACCGCAGTTAAGGCAGCATCGGTCGTAGCGGTTGCCCACGCCCGCCAATTGGTTAACCAAGTGGTGTAGTCGGGGGAGGCAGAACGGGGACGGGCAATGGCATCTTCCCGAACGGCATCTTCTCGGAAGCCATAGATCAAGGCACCTGTAGCGGGGGGCACACCAGCCGCCAAGCCCAAATCGGTTGCAGTGGGTAGGGGTAACCAATAATTGCCACCTGTGTAACTATTACGGCGCAACAGGTCGAGATCCACATCCAGTACGCGCACAGCCATGCGTTCGCGACCGTTGAAAATCCCTTTATCCATTAAGGCAACCCAACGATTCAAACTGGTATTGCCTGTAGCCGTAAAGTTGTCCAGGATGCCGTTACCTCCGGGGCGCACAGTTGTGCTGTCAACACGCGGCAATACCCAGTTGGCGACTGGTCTAGGGTTGAGGGCAACACTACCAGGGTTTTCTGTACCGTTTTCAATACCATTATTGTCACTGTCACCTACAACCCTGTACCAACTGTCAGCATTTGTAGCAGGGGCATTCACACCTGTACTAGCAATATAGGTGTTACTGACGTAGGGTTCACCAGCGGGTTGGGTGTTAACCACAAACGCTACTCGTGGACTAGCAGCATTAGCGGCGGTTTGTACGGATGTCGGTACTGCACCTGCATGGCCGTGGTTATAACGAGGAAATAGATAGTACAGAGCTGGGTATTTAGGTGGATTGGCTGTGGAACAAGCAACTAACGCTAATCCCAAGCGAGCTTTGGCCGATCCAGTCTGTAACTGGCCAGATTTAAATAATGCGGGGTCACACCCAATCTTGAATGTGCTACCTAAATTTGCACCAGGTGGGTTAGGTGTGATTTCACCAGAGTTAATCAAATCGTCATCGCCGGATCCTGATGCAGGATTAGTCCAAACTTGCGATGCGGGATCATAGTTGCCACCGATGTTACCTGTGAAACTCTTACTGGCATCAAATCCAAGGGTGCGATCGCGTAACATCTGTGATCCAGCAATTACGGTCTTGAGTAAATCAGCTTCCGCTTGGGTTAAAGCACCTTTACTCACTAAAGCTCGGATCCATTCTTCGCTAGTAAACCGAGCAAAATAATTGCGGGGATGTTCAGGGTTAGTAATGTCGTTTAAGTCAACATCATTGGGGTTAACACTAGGGCAACCTGTCCAGTTGGGATCACTATAGTTAGGGCGTGTCGCCTGAGTCCCTTTGCAAAGCCCCGGCTCTTTGTAGTTAGGATCACTCGGTAACGGACGACCAATCATCGGCGACCCATTACTAATGACATTAGAGTCAATGATGTTGGTCAGAGCATTCCCCATGTTAGTCCAGTTAATGCCTGAATCTGCCAGAGTGGCGGTAAATGAATCTTGAGTGGTTTTGACGTTGTAGGCCAACATCCCCAAAGTACAGGCAGCAGTATGCAGATATGATTTCTCCGCTGGGCTTAAATTGGCGTAGGTTGTGCCACCATCTAACCGAGCAATGACACGTCGCAGTTCTGAAAAATTCCCCCACATTGTCAAGGTTGGCTCAGGATGCACAATTGAACCACTGGTTTCTTGTTTAGGGGGAAATGCTCCGTCTGGATCGCCTGCAAACCGCGCTAAGTTGGTCAGCGCAACTCTCAGAGCAGAGGTGCTGTTATCAACCAGTGTGCCAAAATCACTGTCTGTAGTTTGGTTGGCTGGCCCGTTAAATTCCCACCCGTTTGTTCCTCTCCCGTTTAGAAAATCAGTGAACAAACTAGTTGTACTAGGGGCACGCTCAAAGGTGACACTGTTTAAGATGCTGGTAGCCGTACCAGGATGCGATGTTGTGGCTAAACAAGCGGCAGGGAATGCTCCGTTGTCAGTTTTATAGTGATACACGGCTGTAGCTTGGACGGCAGCCAAGTTATCACGTAGAGTACGCATTTGTTTTTGTTCGTGAGCGCGAGTGCTCATGCTGGTTCCAGATGCAGCATTTGCGGGTGGAGGATTCAGGGGATCCAACCCAGGTGTACCTGGATTTCCACCTTGCCCTGTGTAATTCCAGCCGTTTGCATTCCCAACTTCCAACCGTTGCCCTACAAGGAACCGCAACCCTTGGCGGATTGCCCGCCGTTCCCAGTAGCCATCTAGGCCAAATGTTTCTTCGTCTTGGGTGGGTGGCGTATCGCGGGTGAGTTGAGTTAGCTCATCTCCAGCCGTATTAGAAGCTGTCATCAGGTCACCAGTGCGAACTGTGCCAGCCGGGCGGGTATTGACAGGTGCGGCTGGAGCGGGCAAGTCCGTCACTAAGCGAATTGAGTTGTCTAACCCATAGGTGGGCTTTGGTCCCCAACGGTTATCGGCTCGGTAGGTATCATCCACAAACGGCTTGGGATAATTGGTGTTATACACCCGATTGGCACGCACCAAGTTAAATGTAGTGGGTTTGTTCCAGGTGGTGCGCCGATTGGCCGTGTTGTTAAAATTGGTAGAATTGCGGGTTTGTTCCCGGTCTTCGGTGTACAGCAACACCGGATCCATCAGAGAATCTGATGGGGTACCAGCCGTCACTGAGTGGTTACTGGTAGTTACCGTCGTCGCATTGTAGGGCGGGTTGACCGGGAAGACATCAAACTGCTGACTAAACGTGTTAGATCCGACTTGCCCCACCAGAATTTGCCCTTGAAATTCCCCAGTATCATTGGGATCGCCGTCGCGGTTGAGGTCAGTTTGGTTAATCACCACTTCCGATGCATCCGCGCTATAGACGCAAGAAAAGGGAGAGGAAATGGGATAGAGTGCCAACCCAGTGGTGTTCCGTTGGGCAATCAAATTCCCAGAGGTGTACATTGCCCCATTCCAGTTAAAGCGGGGACCGGGGAAGATTTCCAAGTCATAGCGGAACCACGCCCCCCACTTGTTGCCTTGGTTCGTCTGCCGATCCTGCTGGAACTCCAGTGTCGTCGTTGCTCCGGTTTGGTCATTGCGGACAAAGGCATCAATCTGCAATGCTTTGCGTAGAGCCGATCCTTGTACCGTAGCCCACGCGGCATTGGGTGAAAGGGACGGGTCAGGACAGTTGGGGTTACTGCCACCACCTGTGACGTTGATTGGCCCGTTACGAACTACAAAGGCGCGGGCTTTGGCTTGGTCGCTGTTATTAGTAATGCCAATAGCATTGGCAGTGGTACAGGTAGCAGCGTTGTTAGGACATCCAAAGCTACGGGTTAGGATGGAATACACCACGGTTTGCGGAGTTCTACCGTCGGAATTGAATCGGTAAGTCCAGGCATTTTCCTTGGTGCTGGTATTCCCGTCTAAATCCACCCGGGTTTCGTCCGGTAGGGTGTAAGTGGTATCGTTGGCCAGCTTATCGAGAATGTTTGTATCAGAGGGTAGGGCAGGCAGGTTATCTTGCCGGAATAGATACTCCAACTTCGCCTTCGCCCGGTCGATCGCCGGAGTGGCAGCAGTGAACAACACCTGTTGTTGGCGGTTGCCAATCACCTGAGCCGTGCGGTTAAAGCTGCGGAACACTAGCATCCCTACGACTAAGCTAGTGACCAACAACAGTAAAGTAACCGTGGGCAACACAAACCCGGCTTGGGGGTTGCGGGTGACCAAGTTCGCCCTGAGCGACCAATACACCGTTTGACGACCGATGGTGTGGCGGAGGGTCGTCGTTAGGCGAACAAACTGCTTCAGGGCGCGGCGCATCCGCCGACTCAGGTGTAAATTCCGTCCCAAACTGTTGAGTAACGCCACCAATTGCTGCACCAACTTTTGAATGATCGGTGCTTGGGAGAGCTTGGTGATTTCCCGCAGGAGCTGCTTTAAGGTTTTGTAAAGACGTTTGCTGGCCATAGGTCGTCACTCAGGATGTAAGGATGGAAGTTAGATACAGGTGTTGGGCAAGAGCAGGGAACGGAGGCTGAAAATGAGAGTCGTGGCTTAGTTACATCGAAGCTTCGTTCAATCGGGACTTCGTTCAACCGAACAATTCATTAATTTAGTGAACAATTGATTAGTAAACATTGATTTAGTGAACTGATTTAGTGAACGAACTTTTAGTGAACTAATTTAGTGAACGAACTAAACAAACTAAAGGAACGATTGCACGAAGCATGGATGAGGGCAGCGAAGTCCAGTTAAGTGCGGTGCAGGATCTTACAGTGGTGATGGGTAGAGTCATCGTTGGGACTAACAACTGAGCCGAGCCAATCCATTGGTGTTGGTTGTTGGCGATCGCGGTAGCAGCGTCGTTCACCCCAGAAATTCACAAGCAGCAATCCAACTGGGTGTTGCAATCGGAATTCACCTGTTTCTGTCTTAGCCAATTAAACAGCGAAATGGCAATCAGAGAATTTCCGGATGTGTGAACTTAGCATGAAATTTAGTACTGTGATGGTAACTGTTCACTCCCCGTCAGGGGAGAAACAAGCGGGCGTAGCCCGCAACACTTTTCCCATAGGGGGCTGTGAACCGTTACCTGTGATGAGTGAATGGATGATGAATGGGCAATGCTTTAGCGTAATAAACCAACTTATCCAGTCAACTCAGTAAAATCCAGTCAACTCAGTAAATTTTCGCGATCGCAGCGATAATGGTTTCCACGTTACTGAAATATCGACACTGAATATCGACACTGAATATAGATTGCGATCTCGCCACATTCGTAAACCACTGATGCACCTAGAAAACTCAGAGAATTAACGGATAAGCCTGTAATCATACCTAGCCTATCCCCAATAGATGAGAGCCAATATCCAACTGAACCACCCTTAATTTGAACACAAGACAACGAAGATTTGTGATATTAACTGGGTGATGCCGATTGGATTGGAATAGGGTACCCAACTGATGGGCGATCGCGATCAGGGGTATTCGATAAATCTTTGAACAATCTTCATCGTTGTTCGCACAAGACATAACCGTTCACATCCCCGCCGGGAAAAAGCCATTGGGGGAGTGGCGATTAAAATTGCGGCTATCAGAACAAACCCTGGCGACATAGGTTGCTGACGCGCAATAGTCTGCCTTCTGCCTTCTAGAGTCCGCGCAGGCGGACTGAGTTTCTACCAACGCGGGTTCGCCAGCCCCCCAAGCAATAGCTGCTCATATCGTTGCTCAACGAACACTAAATCTGATAGGGATTTTGGGTTATCGTCACACTTGCTCCAATGCCCTAAGTGCAGCCCCAGGTAGCCTAACCCTTGTCCAGACTGCCTTACAACCATTTTCAGCCAACCACCCCCCCTCGATCTATTCACAGCGAATTCACACGCTGTCCACAAGAAAGTCACGTTCGGTTGTTACTCTGGAATCTACAGGTGAATGGTATGAATATCGGGGGTGGGCGAAATGCTCACCCTTTTTTTTTGAGTTGGGAGGGGGGAGTGAGTGGATAGTGGATAGTGGATGGTGGATGGTGAGTGAGTGGGTGCGTGGGTGTTCTGGTGGCTGAGCGAAGTCGAAGCAAGAGGGTGGATGGTGAGGGGTGAGTGAGTGGGTGATCCGATGGCTGAGCGAAGCCGAAGCCAGATGGTGGATATAAAGTTGCACATTGCGTAATTCACCCAACAACATCACTCATCACTCACCACTCACCACTCACCACTCACCACTATTCACCATCCACTATCCACCATCCACTATCCACTATTCACTATCCACCATCCACCACTCACTCCCTCACCCAAACTATGCTGGAATGGTGATAGATCCTTGTGTGACTCCATCCTATGACCTTATCCCGTACACCTTTATTTAGTGAAATTGCGGCTCTCAACGCTCGGATGACGAGTTTTTCGGGGTGGGAGATGCCTGTGCAGTTTAGTGGCATCGCCCAAGAACACCAGCAGGTGCGGACGGGGGTGGGGATGTTTGACATTTCCCACATGGGCAAGTTTTTGTTGGAAGGTGTGGGGGTGCTGGACGCGCTGCAACCGTTGGTGCCGTCGGATTTGAGTCGGTTGCAGGCGGGACAGGCGCAATATACGGTGTTGCTGAATCCGGCGGGTGGGGTGCTGGATGACCTGATTATTTATTACCAGGGGCAGACTGAAGCCGCTGCCGGAACGGTTGAACGGGTGGTGGTGATTGTCAACGCGGCGACGCGGTTGGCGGACTGGGAGTGGATGACCAGCCAGTTGGCCAGTCGAGAGGGGGCGCAACAAGGGGCGATCGCGGCTCAGGATGTCACCCTGGAACGGGTATTGATTGCGGTGCAGGGGCCAGAGGCGGTGAGTCGCCTGCAAACCCTAGTTGCAGAAGACCTCAGCCCTGTGCAACGGTTTGGCCATCTGGAGGGCACCGTGTTAGGACAACCCGCATTTTTAGCCCGGACGGGTTACACCGGAGAGGATGGGTTTGAGGTGATGGTGTCGCCGGAGGTGGGGGTGGAGTTGTGGCGATCGCTCCTCGCGGCAGGCGTTAGCCCCTGTGGATTGGGGGCGCGGGATACCCTGCGACTGGAAGCGGCGATGGCTCTGTATGGTCAAGATATGGATGCCAACACCACGCCCTTAGAGGCGGGACTGGGTTGGCTCGTCCACCTGGATCGCAAAGGTGACTTCATTGGTCGCACTGCCTTGGAAACCCAAAAAGCCAATGGTGTCCCCCGTCGCCTAGTGGGCTTAGAAATGCAAGGCCGCAACATTGCCCGCCACGGTTATCCAGTGCTGCACGATGGCCAAGTGGTGGGGGAAGTTACCAGTGGTACGTGGTCGCCGACGCTGGAACGGGCGATCGCCCTCGCCTATGTACCTACCCCCCTCGGCAACCTGGGGCAATCCCTGACCGTAGAAATTCGGGGCAAGGGCTGTGCGGGGACGGTGGTGAAGAAACCGTTTTATAAGCGGAATTAGGGAGTTTGAGAGTTGGGAGGAGAGTGAATCGGGCGCATGCCGTTATACACTCTGATGGGGTCTGTTAATTCCTTAGCCCCTACGCCTAACAACATAAAGGTCGTGAGAACCGGGAAACCTGCTGTAAAGGAGTTGCGGAAAAATAATAACCCCGTGATCAGTGTAGGGACACGGCAATGCCGTGTCCCTACAGGTAGCGGTGTGGGTAAAGTATTAACCTGCAAATCCCTAGGGGCGTGAGTGTGTCATTGGGAGTAGTGAATTTTGGGCATTGAACTGCGGAGTTACGTTTATTTAGACAACTTACAACCCCAA
>CAZJZR010000066.1:0-10648 GCA_964550475.1 uncultured bacterium | reverse complement strand
TTAATCAAACGGCCTTGTGCATCAACCAAACCAACCTGCCCCCGGTGGAGTCAATTCACTATTCGCTACAAACCGCCTCCCCACCCTTTTGGTGCTATGTGGAACAAGCCTTGGACCGCCTGCCGCCAATTTCGCGATTAATGATTCTGATGGCACAGACCTTCCATTGGAGTGAAACCCGGATTTCTGCTTACTTACAAGCGGAAGGCGAACGGATTTCTCCGGCAGAAGTGAAGGTGAAGTTATTAGAAGGCTATAAATTGTTGGAGATGGAATTGCCCACAGACATCCGGGCAATTTACCTAGGCGAAGGCGAAAACAATCCCTTTATGGGGCCAGAATTAGAAGATTTATCCTTAGAAGCGATTTAATCTTAAGTTTTGGGTCAATTTCTAGCAATTTAGGACTGTTGAATTAGCAAGATATAAGCTATTAATGGTATGGAGCAATCCTAACTAAGTTGCCAAAAACGCTTGTTGTTCAACTGGGTTAACGGCTTCAGCCCCTTGACTGTTCAGGGTTGATTTAGGATTGCCATAACTGAACGGTGGATTGGGTTAGCATCATATTTGTTATTCAGATTTTGTTGGTTAGATTCACGGCTTGAATTCAGGCAATTGGTCGCACCTAAATTTGAGCTAGATTCTGTTCAGATGCGATTCAATTTAGAGGATGTTTGAAAAGTCTGGCGGTTCAAACCGCGACTACACAGTCAAAGTCCGCCTACGCGGACTGAAGAAAATCAAGGGTTTCTTTAACCTGCGTAGGCAGGTTTTGTCCGTATAGCCGCGACTACCCTACGGGAACGCAAGGCGAACAGTCGCTAGGGCTACTTAGATGCGATTCAATTTGGTGGAGGTAGAGGTATGACAACTGGGCAATTGATAACCAACTTGACAACCAAATTAATGGCAACCAAGTCCATGGCAAGCGGGGTCAGGGCAACCGAACCGATGCAGTCACGACAATCCCGATCGCCGCAATCTCCCTCCCCCGCCACCAGTCCAACCCGCAACATTTTGGCTGGCCTGATGACGATCGCCACCCCCGCCATCCTCCTCCCCAGTTTGATCGCCGCGACCCTTGTCACCACTGCCCCCGCCGCGATCGCCGCTGAACTAAATCGGCAAATGGTGATTTATCTCAACAATGGCACCCGTGGTTCCGTCCGCGATCAGGCCGATGAACTGCTCAAGTTGGGTGGGCAGCAAGAAGCATTGGGCAATTATCAGAAGGCGATCGCCTTCTGGAAACGCGCCTTGGAACTGTACCACTCGATTAAAGATGTGGCCTCCGTTGGGCAAACCTACGACTACATCGGCCTCACCTATGCCCAAATGGGCGACTACCAAGCTGCCGAAGACTCCTTGCGGCGGCGCGTCGCCATCTCCCGCGACAACCGCGATTTCCAAGGGCAAATCTTTGGCCTCAACAACCTCGCCACCGTACTGCTACAGCAGGGCGGCGTAGTGGCAGCGGAAGAAACGCTCAACCAAGGGCTAGTGGTTGCCCAGAGCGTCGATAATTTGGGTGGGCAAGGTTTGACCCTGAGTAATTTGGGCTTGGTCGCTTTCTCCATGGGTGACTATGACCGGGCGATCAAAACCTACGAGCAAGCGTTGATCTTCCGGCGGCAGGCGGATGACCCCCTGGGTGAAGCCAACACCCTGAATAATTTGGGGGATGCCTATCGGATCGCGGGTCGTTATGAAGACACCATTGATGCCTACGGTTCCGCCTTGCGGATTGCCCAACGCAGTTTAGACCGTCGGAATCAGTTTCGGGCGATCGACGGGTTAGTGGCGGCCAACAGTGCCACCGGACGGTTTGACCGCGCCTCCCGACTGTTGGAACAACGGTTAGCCCTGGCTCAGCAACAGGAAAACCTGCGCCAAGAATTTGTCTCCATCCGTGCCTTTGCTGAACTGTATCAAAACCAAGGCAACACCCAGATCGCCCGTGCCTACTATGAACGCGCCCTCAACATGGCTCGGACACTACGGGACGAACGGGAGGAAGCCTTTTTGCTGAACCAATTGGGTAATTTATCCACCCCTCAATCCCAACGCTAACGTTACCCTCCGACCCATGGGTTGGACTGGAGGATAAACTTGGGCTGAATCTCTTGGGCTGAATCTGCACTGAACGCATGAACTGACTGTGATTAAAATTCTCCACCTCTCTGATATCCACATGGGCAGTGGGTTCAGCCATGGCCGGATCAACCCGGACACTGGCCTGAATACCCGATTGGAGGATTTTGTCGCCGCGTTGCGACAGTGCATTGACCGGGCGATCGCCGAACCCGTTGATTTAGTCCTGTTTGGCGGTGATGCCTTCCCCGATGCCACCCCGCCCCCAATCGTCCAAGAAGCCTTTGCCAGCCAATTTCGGCGGCTGGTCGATGCCAACATCCCCACAGTCTTGCTAGTCGGTAACCATGACCAGCATTCCCAAGGGCAAGGGGGCGCGAGTTTGTGCATCTACCGGACGCTGGGAGTCCCCGGGTTTCTAGTGGGCGATCGCCTGCACACCCACCGCATCGACACCGCCCATGGTGCCATCCAAGTCATCACCTTACCCTGGCTCACCCGTTCTACCCTGCTGACCCGCCCCGAAACCGAAGGATTGTCCCTCTCCGATGTCAACCATTTACTGATTGATCGGCTCCGGGTAGCGTTAGAAGGGGAAATCCGCCGTTTGGATCCCGAATTGCCCACCGTCTTACTGGCCCACGTCATGGTAGACACCGCCGACTATGGCGCAGAACGCTTCCTCGCCGTCGGTAAAGGTTTTACCCTCCCCTTGTCCCTGTTTAGTCGGGATTGCTTCGACTACGTGGCCTTGGGTCACGTCCACCGTCACCAAATCCTCTGTCAACAGCCGCCCGTCGTCTATCCCGGCAGCATTGAGCGGGTAGACTTTAGTGAAGAAAAAGAGGCCAAGGGATTTGTCTTGGTAGACGTGGAACGGGGACAGGCAACCGTGGAGTTTTGCCCCCTGACCGTGCGGCCATTCCGTACCGTGGATGTGGACTTGACCCAAGCCGACAATCCCCAAGCCAAGTTACTGGCCGCGATCGAGAAGGCAGATCTAGAAGGGGCGATCGCCCGCCTAATTTATCGTCTCCGCCCGCCCCAACTCGATCAAATCGACAGCACAGCCCTCAAACAAGCCCTCGCCATTGCCCACAGCTACACCATCCAACCCCAGTTGGTGAGCCAACTCGCCCGCCCCCGCCTGCCCTCCCTCGGTGTCAACACCAGCATCGACCCCATCGCCGCCCTCCGCACCTATTTGGAGCATCGAGATGACCTCCACGACATCGCCAACGATATGCTGAGCACCGCCCAGGTGTTGCTGATGGGCGAAGGTTTACTGGATGTAGACATGGCAGATCCTTTAGCCATGGATCGACTTGTGTCATTAGAGCTTGATCCAACCGTAGACAAAGGGGTGTATCAAACTACCTTATCTTCGGTGACTGTGGCAGAAACAACAGAGGAATGGGGAGCAACCGATCAAACTACTCAATTACGGTTGTTGTAGGGTAACCATTCACTCCCCCCTATGGACGTACCCAGCGGGCGTAGCCCGCAACCCTATTTCATGGGGGTAAATTTAATGGGGCAATGTGTATGGTTACGTTGTAGGTCTTACGGTTGTCGTCGATCAAACTCCTGAAAAATACTGACATCTCATCCAAAATCACAATTCACTGCAATCAAATCGCGTAAATTTCACATTCCATCAGTCCTCAATCGCAACCGTAAAATCATTCGCAAACGATTGAGGAATAGCCGTGAACACCTTTACCTGCCAAACGCTAGCATCACCAATCACCTTGACCATGGGCTGTGACTTCACGATTGCTATTCCCGTCTATAATGGCGCAAAGCGACTACCCCTCGTCTTAGACCGCATCTTGGCACAAACGGGTGTTACAGGGTTGTCCTGGGAAGTGATTGTGATTGATAACAACAGCACGGATGAAACGGCAGCGATCGTGCGAGATTATCAGGGTCGATGGCCCTTAGCAGCTCCGCTGCGTTATGCGTTAGAACGTCGCCAAGGGGCTGGTTTTGCCAGACAACTTGCTATCCAGGAAGCCAACGCCGACTTAATTGGTTTCCTGGATGACGACAACTTACCAGAACCCAATTGGCTAGCTATGGCCTATGCTTTTGCCCAAACTCATCCCCAAGCTGGAGCCTATGGTAGCCAAATCCATGGCTTGTACGAAGTTCCTCTCCCTGACAACTTTGAGCGCATCGTCCCATTCCTCGCCATCACAGAACGAGGTGATCAACCATTGTTATATGAAGCCCGCAAGCTCATCTTACCTCCATCGGCGGGCTTAGTTGTGCGTCGTGATGCGTGGCTCAACAGCGTCCCAGACTGCCTGACCTTAAATGGTCGCACCACAACATCCATGCTAACGGGAGAAGATACGGAAGCCCTTGCTCATATCCGTAATGCTGGATGGGAAGTATGGTATAACCCTGCCATGGAAATCCATCATCAAATTCCTCAGCATCGCTTAGAACAGGACTATTTAATTCCATTTTTTCAAGGTATTGGCCTGAGTCGCTACGTGGTTCGGATGGCCAATTTAAAACCCTGGATGCGACCGCTCGGTACGCTACTTTACGTGGTCAATGATTTACGCAAGTTGGTTGTCCATCTGCTGCGACACGGTATGAAGGTGAAGAGTGATCTGGTGGCAGCGTGTGAAATGACCTTAATTTGGCATAGCCTGATTAGCCCTTTATACATATTACAAAAATGCATGAACACAAATCAAAATCATTAGCCTGAAGCAACCATTTGTGTTACGAAAAGGTGTTATGGTTAAGTTGATTTAAAGTACCTTTTATTTTTATTACCTTGCCATCAGAAATTGGCGATGAATTAGCTAATTAAGTTTTAATTCATATTCAATATGAATAAATTAATTGGTTAGATTAAAACTTCGATTCCATAGACTAACTAGTCAGTTTAATTAATCAGATTAATTGACAATTGACACGCAAGAACTGTTCAGCTACTCCTAAAAAAGATTTACATAGTAAGGGCTTTAACTTGTAGCACATATGCAGCTTGTCAATCAAAAACGGTGATTGACAGACTCAGGCACTTTCAAGAGTTTGCATGAGCTAAATTTTCTTTTTGTTCAACTATACGTAGCTTGACTTCCTTTATTTAGATGCTAAATAATACCTGAATCCTTATATTGCTCAATTGAATAGTCAAGGTTAATTGGGCTTGATTGAAAATTCAGAAATAACGATGGATATCACTGTTGCTATTCCCACCTATAATGGTGCCCAACGCCTGCCAATTCTACTGGAACGGCTATGTCAACAGTTGAATGAAAACGGCATTGATTGGGAAATTTTAGTCGTTGACAACAATAGCAGTGATAACACAGCGGAAGTCATCCAACAGTGTCAAGCTGATTGGTCGTATCCATTTGCCCTCCGTTATACGTTTGAACCGAAGCAGGGAGCCGCGTTTGCCCGTATTCGAGCCGTCAAAGAAGCCAATGCAGAACTGGTTGGTTTTTTAGACGATGATAATCTTCCAGCCTCTAATTGGTTAACGGCTGCGGTGCAATTTGCCGCAGCCTACCCCCAAGCCGGTGCCTTTAGCGGTCCGATCCATGGAGAATATGAAGTGCCACCCCCTGAAGGGTTTGAAAAAATCAAGGCATATCTAGCAATTCGCCATCACGGGTCTCAACCGTGCCGATTTGTCCCAGAGAAACTGCAACTGCCTCCTGCGGCATCCTTGGTTGTCCGGCGATCGCCATGGTTAGCCCATATTCCATCCCAGCCGACATTAACGGGGAAAACACCCGGTCGCTTTATTCAAGGTGATGACTACGAACCCCTGCTGCGCCTAGCCAAAGCTGGTTGGGAAATCTGGTACAACCCTGGATTGCAAACCTATCATCAAATTCCCCGTCAACGTTTTGAACGGGATTATCTCTTAACCCTAGCGAAAGGGTGTGGACTAGCAACCTGTCAACTGCGTCTAATCACAGCCTCTCCGCAGGAAAAACCAGCGTTGATCGTTAGAACGATGTTAGGAAACCTGCGCCGAGTCATCGTCCATCAATGGAAACATCGCAATAAACTTAATAAAGATTTGGCCATTGATTTTGAAATGGCCTATTTTTGGGGCAGTTTCTTAAGTCCGTTTTATCTTTCCAAGTCACGTTAGTTCTTAGGGTATTATGATTAAGATTTTTCTTCTTTGTCCTGGACTTGGGCGAATTCAACGGGGCTATGAGGCATCATTCCAACAATGTTTTAACGCTTTATCTGAAGATGCTTCGCTTGATGTCAGATTGTTCAAAGGCAAGGGTATTAGCAAGGAGCGAGAACTCACTTTGTGGAGTTTCGATCGCTTTGGTAAAACAGCTAAAATTTTGGGTAAGTTAGCCGAGAAATTTGGAGAACTGACAGGTAAAGGAGATTACTTAATTAAAACAGGAACGAGTTTCATTGAATACGCTTCATTTACTCTAAGCTTATTACCCTATCTTCAAAAATACAAACCAGACATTATTTACTTTAGTGATGATGGATTGGGTTATTTTCTCTGGCATTGGCGACGAATAACGCGACAAAACTACAAGTTACTTTTTCGGAATGGAGGTATTCTACCTCCACCATTTCCACGATGGGACTATGTTCAACAGTTAAACCCGACTTATTTGAAAGATGCATTAAAGCGGGGAGAACCAGCTAATCGACATTGGTTAGCTCCGATTGGATTTTCCATTCCATCTGAATTACAGCAATTGTCTCTCAAGGAACGCATGGATCTGCGATCTCGATTAAATCTTCCAACAGATCGCATCTTGATTCTTTCGGTAGCAGCTATTAATCAATCCCATAAGCGGATTGATTACTTAGTTCAAGAAGTTGCTAGCCTACCAGAACCACGTCCATATCTCTTGTTATTGGGGCATCAAGATGATGAGTCCTTGGGTGTAATTACTCTAGCCAATAGCCTATTGGGATCTAACAATTTTCAGGTTAGGACGGTTGAGCTACATGAGGTCAGTCAGTACTATCAAGTCGCAGATATGTTCGTGTTAGCCTCGATTCGAGAAGGGTTTGGTCGCGTATTAGTAGAATCAATGGCGCATGGTTTGCCTTGTTTAGCACATGACTATGAAGTCAATCATTTCATCTTGGCAGATCAGGGCTATTTAGCTGACTTTACTCAAAGAGGAGCTTTGACAGATTTAATTGCTTATACAATAAAAGATTTACAGGATTCAACTAAACCATTACTTCGACATCACAGTGTTTATCAGCGATTTTCATGGGAACAATTGCGGTCTTCCTATGTGGAAATGTTTGCACACTGTTATGCAATGCCTCAACGGAATCATAGTTAGAGGGTGTTCCTAAAGTTAATTTTTGGTGCGCTTCGGGCACCAAAAATTAACCTTCTAGTAACCTTTTTAAATAGCCTCTTAAACTTGTCAACTTAAATTATGGTTGATTAGTTCTTTAAAGTTCCACATATCTGTTAGCAGTCTGACCTTTGACTCTACTGCTTACCATCGAATATAATGGCTTTCAAAAATATCTACAGAAAGCAATTTATTATGACAGAGATCGCTATTATTCTACCAGTGAGAAACCGTAAGCCCTTGACTCAGGCTATTTTAACCCAAATTTACGGTCAGATAGATTTGTTGACCTTAGAGGGCATAGAAATAGCTGTAGTTGTGGTAGATGATGGGTCAACGGATGGAACTCCAGCAATGATTCAACAATGCTTTTCCAGCGTAAATGTAGTTCATGGGGATGGTTCATTATGGTGGACAGGAGCAATTTGCCAAGGAATGAAATTTGCCCTTGATATCCTAAATCCTGATTATTTTGTTTGGTTGAACGATGACATTAAATTAGCAGATAATTTTATCTGTAATCTAACTGAATTATGTCAATCTGGCCAAATTGAATTTTCAATCATTGGCGGTATTGTTTACGCCAAGCTATATCCAAGTTGGCTTGTTTTTGGCGGTATGCACAGAAAACAGTTCATCCGTAGCATTGATGAATTTGGCAATGCGGATGCAATTGAAGTCGATATGTTAAATGGAAATATTACAGTAATTCCCAAAGCAGTAGTAGCGAAAGTCGGTCTTCCTAATGCTGATCGATTTAAGCATTATGGAGGCGATTTTGAGTTTGTCTATCGCGCTAAACAAGCAGGATTTGAAGTGTATTTATCACGATTGTTACAAGCGGAATCAGACTACGATCTCCTCGACTTGATTCGCTATATGCCTCCTTGGATGCAGTGGCATTTTGCGAAAACCTTAAAGGAAAAACAAGCTATAATTGATGGATTTCGCAGTCTTAAAAGTCATTATAATATCTGGCATTGTGTAAATATAGATTTGATTAATCAAGATGTGATTCCATGGTGGAAGTTTGAATTGTTTTACATTCGCCAAGTTCTGAAGTTAATGGTTAGAAGTATATGGTCTAAGCGAAGAGTCGATAGAGCTTTTACAGGTTACTTTACTGAGCATAAGGTTCCATTAGAATTCGCCCAATTAATCAGAGATAAATTATGATCATCTAACATATTGATTCATGCAGTATTTGTATAGTGGATTAGGGAAAAATTGCTGACGAAGGGAGCCATGGCGAGGGAAGTATCCACCTCGCTGCAAGCGGCTATGTATTCATGTCTAATTTACTTTACGGTCATAGCTTTATGAGGTTAGTATCGGTCATTATTCCAACTTATAATGCGGAGAAAACCATCAAAAAAACTGTTGAGTCAGTCTTAGATCAAACTTATATTTATTTTGAAGTCATCATTATTAATGATGGCTCAACTGATAAAACTCTGGAAATTGTAGAACAAATCCAAGATTCACGTATACGAGTTTATTCCTATCCTAATCAAGGCTTAGCGATCAGTCGTAATCGTGGTATAGAACAGGCATCGGGTGAATATATTGCTTTTTTGGATGCGGATGATTTATGGACATCCGATAAACTCGCATCTCAGGTCGAAGCATTAGCTAATAATCCTGACACTTATGTGGCTTATAGTTGGACTGATTACATTGATGAAACCGATCAGTTTTTTAAAAAAGGTAGTCATATTAGCGTGAGTGGAAATGTATATGCTCAATTATTACTGATTGATTTTTTGGAAAATGGTTCAACACCATTGATTCGTCGAACAGCATTGGATCAGGTAGGCTCGTTTGATTATCGGTTAAATCCAGCAGAAGACTGGGATATGTGGTTGCGATTAGCAGCACAGTATCATTTTATCGCCATTCCAAAAGTACAAGTTTTATACCGTGTTTCTTCAGGTTCAATGTCAGCCAATATTTGGAAAATGGAAGCTGGTTGTACACAGGTGATTGAACAATCATTTCAACAGGTTCCGACATCTCTGCAATATTTAAAGCGATATAGCTTAGCCAATATTTATCGCTACTTGATTTATAAAGCTTTGGAAGGCAAACTGGAAAAAAAGCGAGGTTTAACGACCTTACGGTTCGTTTGGCAAGTGATACGGCATGATTTTAATTGGAACCAGATGCGCGTAATGATGAAAGTTTTTTTGAAGGCTGCGATCGCCATCGTGTTGCCAAGTCGATATGCTGAATCGCTAATAAGTCGTGCGGGAACTTGGCTCGATACCAGCACGATTTTGGGTTATATCAAAACCGAAGTGCCAGATCGTTAAAGTTCACCGAATAAACTGTAAAACTTACATTCCGCTAGTGTGATCGTTAACAGGTGGAATGTGGGGTTAAACCATCTAGGATTCAGCAGAAATTAACTTGCAATCAGCAATTCTCGCCTCTGGCGAACCAGGCGGTGAGGGCGATCGCGATCGCGTCTGCGGCATCATCTGGTTTGGGGATTTTCGTCAAGCCCAGTTCTCTGGCGACGGCTTCTTGGACATCGTGTTTTTGGGCGTTGCCGTAACCAGTGAGGGCTTGTTTAATTTGGGCGGGTGTGAATTCCACTAGGGGAATTTGGTGTTGGGCGAGGACGAGTAAGACCACACCTCTGGCTTGGGCGACGGCGATGGTGTTGCCCATGCGGTAAAAAAACAATTTTTCTATCGCTACTAAATTTGGTTGCCATTGATCCAGTAGCGTATGTAAATCATCGTAGATGGTGCAGAGGCGATCGCCGATCTCGGTATGAGCGGGGGTCTGGATAATGCCGAAATCGAGCAACTGGACGGCAGATGGAGGGGCGATTGGGCATTCAATGACACCAAAACCGAGAATCGCTAATCCTGGATCGAGGCCAAGAACCCGTTGAGGGGTGGAGGCAAGGGGAATCAATCAATACAGCTCCATCGTAGAGTGGATGGTAACTGTTCTTCCCTGGATGGGGAGTGAACGGTTACGAGTGGATGCGTGAGGGAGTTTAGGAATGGCGGTGTGAAATGGGTTTATCGAGTAAAGCAGTGAGAGAGTGAATGCAGTTAGTGAGTTAATAGAGTGAGTTAATAGATTAGATTGAGAGCGAGTGATCCGATCGTACCTGTTCCGTGGGTTGAAGACGGATCGATCATCAAAACCAGTTATCAGACAGGGGAGTAGCACTATGCTGGCATACATCCTGGCATTGGC
>CAZJZR010000065.1:1336-10759 GCA_964550475.1 uncultured bacterium | reverse complement strand
TGGTTCTAATTAAATTTGTGTTGCCCACCGTAGGGGCGAAGCATTCCGGTAGTTATACTTTGTCAGGGAACTGTTTGTAGTACTGGCTTTAGCCAGCCAACTGAAGTTGGAACTACAAAGTAAAATTTGTTGGCTGACACAGTATAAGTTAAGCAATGACCGAAAAATCATGGCCGGAATGCTATGTGCAAAGCACAGGCAAGGCCAACGCCCGTACAAGGTTATCGGTTCAAACACAAAATCATTCAGGATTAGAAAAAATATTGGTAATGCCAAGCTTGAATCAGGGGAAATCGCGATTCATCTACCCAAATCAAGCCCAAATCACGATAGCCTAGTGGGAACACAAGAGAATAGCAAAGTTGCATATCGCCGCTTGCGGTGGAGTGGGCTATGCCCGCTCCACTCAAACCCTTAACTAATAGTGTCTTGGGTGATTTGGCTGTGCCTCATAAATATGGGAATTGCTATATCACGTTTGCTTAATATCTAGCGGTTTAATATCTAGCGATTGTGGTCACTCCTATGGTCAATGTGCTGGCTGACGCTCAGAATCTTCTCACTGATCTAATTACCCGTTACCGCGATCGCGTTGACTATTTGGCCATTCGCCTAGAGTCGGCAGAGGAAACCAACATTTTGCTGCGGGGAGAACGGTTTGAAACCCTGAGCGAAGTCGTTTCCTTGGGGGGACAAATCCGCGCTTGTTATAAAGGGGGTTGGGGATTTGCCAGCTTCAACCGTCTGACCGGAATTGCGGAACAGGTGGAAAATGCGATCGCCGCCGCTCGACTGGTTGGGGATGACGAAACCATTCTCGCCCCCATTGACCCCATCCAAGACAGTCGCAGCCTGCGGTTAACGGGCACCGATCCTCGCCAAATTGGCCTAGGACAGAAGAAGGACTTGTGCGATCGCTATGGCGAAATCCTCCGCAGTGTTGATCCCCGCATTGCCACCGTATCCGTCCGCTATGGCGACAGTGCCCAACAGGTGATCTTGGCCACCTCCGATGGCACCCTGTTGGAACAATCCTGGGTCGATATGGAAATGCGCTTTGCCGCCACCGCCCGCAATGGCGAAACCGTGCAAACCGGACGGGAAACCTGCGGCTCCCGCAAAGCCTTTGAAGACTTGACCAGTTTAGATACCCAAGTCCGTAGTGCCGCCGAGCGAGCAGTTCATGCCCTCTCGCTGCAACCCGTCAAGGGCAACACCTACACCGTCGTGATTGATCCAATTCTGTCTGGGCTATTTGTCCACGAAGCCTTTGGCCATCTTTCCGAAGCCGATATGGCCTACGAAAATCCCGACTTGCTGGAAGTGATGACGATTGGCCGTCGGTTTGGCCCAAACTGCTTGCAAATTTTTGATGGTGCCTTACCCGAAGGCCATCGCGGCAGTTATTTTTATGACGACGAAGGCACCCCCGCCACCACGACCCAGTTGATTCAAGATGGCGTACTGGTGGGGCGGTTACATTCCCGCGAAACCGCTGGCAAGTTGGGTGAACAACCCACGGGAAATGCCCGCTGTTTGGACTATCGTTACCCCCCCTTGGTGCGGATGACCAACACCTGGATCGAACGCGGTGATACGCCCGTGCCGGATTTGTTCACCGGGATTGAGGAAGGGGTGTACGCCCGTAATTGGCTGGGCGGGATGACCAATGGCGAAATGTTTACCTTCACCGCTGGGGAAGCCTGGATGATCCGCAATGGGGAAGTGGCGGAACCCGTGCGCGATGTCACCCTCTCCGGTAATGTGTTCACCACCTTGGCCGACATTGAAGCGATCGGCGACGACTTTTTCTGGGATGAGTCGGGTGGCTGCGGTAAGGGTGGCCAAAATGGCTTACCTGTGGGCTGTGGTGGCCCCAGTTTACGCATCCGCAACGTCGTTGTAGGCGGAGAAGCGGAGTAAATGTAGGGGAAAGGGTGAAGTGGGAAGTGTAAAGGGTGAAGTGGGAAGGATAACTTTACCCTTCACCCTTCACCCTTTACCCTGCATCCGTTTCCAGCTTACGCCGTTTCCTTGGGTTGCGATCGCTGAATTAGCGACGCACAGCGATACACCATAGCCGCACGGCTATCGACACCCAACTTGGCAAAAATCCGCCGCAGATAAGTGGATACCGTCCATTCACTAATTCGTAGTTGGGTCGCAATTTGTTTATTCACTTGGCCTAACGCTACTAAGGTGGCAACTTGTAATTCTCGTGCAGTCAGCAATTTAGCCAAGTTAGTATCGGCTTCAATCGGCTGGACGGCAGTTTGCAAAATTACATAGGGTTGACCGTTGACTTCTAATTGCCCAACTTGGATGACCTCTGGGGGCAGGCCATTGGGGTTAACCGAATTATGCGAATGGGTTGTTAATTCATCTAAAGCAACAATCACGAAATGACTATCGTTCATCTTAAAAGTTGTAATGGCATCTGTAATGGCATCCACACGAACAGCGTGGGGTATCTGATTAGTGGTTGTTAAGTCTGACTGCGATCGCATGACGGTCTCTGCTGTGGGGGCTAAACAAGAGAAAACTGTTGACAATCCAGGAACAGCGATAGAGAGTCGATTTGATAATTTGAAGATGTTAATTCACAGGCAGATGTAGGTTACAGCGTTGAAGGCTTGCAGGAGGCAATGATGGATGTTGGCAGACGCAAAACGCTGGGCACATCTATTGGTTGGGGGACTGGCGGTTGAAACCGCGTCTACAGGAACCAAGTCCGCCTACGCGGACTCTAGAAGGCAGACTATTCTGTAGATCAGAAACCTGCGTAGGCAGGTTTTGTTCTGGTAGCCGCGATTTTAATCGCTCCTCCCCCAATGGCAAGATGCGCCCAAACCGCTTGACCTAATAATCCAGTGACCTAATAATCCAGGAATTACTTGACTATGGAAGACTGTCGATATCGCAACTCTTTGGGATATGGGGAGTGCTCTAAGTTCTGAGTCAATAGGGATTTCGGCATGTGGCAATCAAGGATCAGATCTGGGAACTTAACGAATTGACGGTTGAGTGGTAGTCCCTTAGGTTTGCAGTCTGTTGATGAATCAATGGAGAGTAAGTTTTGGCTGGTGGCAAGGTTCTCAACTGAAACAAAGCAGCCAAATTAGCCTGAGCATCAACAATTGGGCGAAGACGACGCGAGGATCCGGTGAGTAAGGGAGTCACGCCGGGGCCATGACCACTAACGGTACTGTCCCCATGCACAATGATGCCAATAGTGACCCGCTGTTGTCGATAGGCAGGCCCAAAACGGCTATCTCCGTCACAAATTGCAACCAGATCCCCAAATCGCAATTTTCCTAAGTGATATCGCTGATAAATCGCTGGATCGGTTAGTTGAATGTCATAATCACCTCGCCAAACGCTGTTTTTGCCTAAGCCCGATCCCATGATCTGACTGGGAATCAGATGGGTGACTGGGACGTGTAAGCCTTGGGGCGTTGGGCGAATGGGCCAACGGTTTAACAGGGATGGGGCGGCGTTAGTGATGTGGATGTCGGGATAGTCCAGCAGTTGTAAGCCTAGGCCATGGCTATAGATTTGGATGCGATCGCCAATTTGTAACTGCCGTAAGGTTTCTGGCGGAAAATCCACCAATACATGATCCACGCCACCATGTTTACCTGTAACTAAGCCCCATTTCCCCGTACAGGGGCCGCTGATCACACGGGCACGATTGCCGACGCAGGCATAGGTAATGAGGGCGTTATTCGATCCGCGTGCGCCGCCAATGATTTCCCGATTGTTGTTGTGGAGGGCGACACCGGGTTCGATGTGATCTCCCATCAGGCCAATGCAGCGATCGCCGACGCGATGGTTCAGGACAATTCCCCCTGTGGCAGGCAAGACACGCGGCACGCCATCATGGCCAATCCGATAGGGGCTGGCCGCACTGACCGGATGGGCAATTTGTCCCATCACAGCCACCATCACCAAGTCAGGTTGGTTGATCCGCAGGCGATGGGGCGGGGGAGAGGGGGAATGGGATTTCATAGGGGTCGATACGGCCATGTTAAGTTGGAGAGTAACGGTTCACGTTCGCTTGGGAAAAAGGGATGACTGCTACTTTTTTGCCACCCCCAACTGAATGGGTTCATCTATCTGGAATTAGTTGGCAAACCTATGAGACGTTGCTGTGGGAACTGCGCGATCGGCGTTTGCGGTTAACTTACAATCGGGGCAATTTAGAAATCATGGTTCCGTCTCCAGAACACGAATTGGGTAAAGAAGTTCTGGGTCGATTTGTAGAAACGCTGGCTGAAGAATTGCAGGTGCAAATTTATCCGCTGGGTTCCACTACCTTCAAGCGATCAGAGTTAAGTGGTGCAGAGCCAGATAAATGTTTTTATATTCGCAATATTGATGCGGTTCGAGGCAAACGACGGTTGGATCTAACCACAGACCCAGCCCCCGATTTAGTGATTGAAATTGATATCACAAGCAGTTCAACCAGTCGCCTTCAGGTTTATGCCGATTTGGGTGTCGCTGAAGTGTGGGTGTATAACGGAGAATCTTTGATCATCCAACAATTGCAAAACGGTATCTATATCACCTCCCAAACGAGTCTGTTTTTCCCAAATTTGCCGATTCCAAATATTGTTAGTTTTTTACAACAAATAGAAACAGTGGATTATCTAGAACTGGTGAAGCAATTTCGTCAATGGGTCAGAAGTCAGATATAGCTACGTAAAGCTGGCAGAACGCGAAACCGGAAATCTGACCGAACCAAAACTGCCATCCGGTCTATACCAGAGTTCACTTTTTCGCAGTTCAATGTGATATT
This sequence comes from uncultured bacterium, assembly GCA_964550475.1. Lineage (GTDB taxonomy): Bacteria > Cyanobacteriota > Cyanobacteriia > CAIUCS01 > CAIUCS01 > CAIUCS01. Next base: position 5,961 of record CAZJZR010000065.1, on the reverse strand, counting down.
CCCTGACTGGGCAGGCAGATGGCTGATCCCATCGGGCAGAACCGCTGATTGTAATAGAACCGCTGGTGACCGGAAACAGCCTGGATCGCGGTGGCCGAGTCCGGATGCCAAATGAAGCTGTAAATTCATCGGTATCCGCAAAGTCATCGGCTAGAAAATACAAATCTTCAGTGTCAAATTGTTGATACATGGGTAATTCCTCAACGATGAAAGGCCGATTTTTCGTGTGCGGAGCGCACGAAAAATCAACTTTTAACCCAGTCTCTAAATCGCATACCAAAAGCCTTGAACTCCCTCCCACAAGTTGTTCAAGATATCTGGAAAATCGCTAAATTCTTCACTCTCTGAGAAGGCGTAGGAGTCTGCCCAATTGGGTTGGACACTTAGGCTGGTAGCAGCGGGGACAACTAGATGCAACACGATGGGACAGAAGCCAGCCCACAGGTATTTGGCCAGTCCTGCATGGATGAATAGGTTGCGGAAATGATCGCGTTCGATCGCGGCGATCGCATCCGTTGCTGTGACTTCATGACAGGGAATGCCACATTGTTCAAATACAGCACAAATACCGGGCGGCAAATTTTGCGCCGCCTCGGCAGTAGACCGATGGGTAAGGATGCAGGCTGGACGGGCTGCGGCCAGAGCCGCCAGATCACGAAACGCTAGAATGGCATCCGGTTGATTTTGAATCTGTTGATCCAACGACTGGGCTAGGGATTCCCATCGCCAAATCAGATCGGTGTCGGCTCCCGGCGGAACGCAGGATTCGCCTAATACATCGGCGAGGAAATAAATCTTCCAGGTGTGGCGATCGCTGCTGGTACGTAATTGCTCCCAAGCGTGCAGCGATCGGACGATCTGTTGGGATACACCATTGCTGGGATCGGGAGATAGTGCGCTGTTGTGCAATCCCAATCGCTGTAAGGGTTGCTGGAGATAGAAGTGGGGATTGTCCAAAATATGCCAAAATTCCCGCACAATCCACAGTTCCATAAACTCGCCCAGTTGTTTTACCAAGGGCAAGCCATACTCAGACAGGGCTAGGGTGGGATCCAGCACACATGCCCATCGCCGCTGGCTGACTGTGATGGACAAATCAGACATCAGGGTTGCGGTCATCCATGCCTCTCAGTAATTGCAAGCGATACAGTGCAGGGCAATGCAGATCTAAACAATGCAGATCTAAACATCAGGCAAGCGGCTAATCGGGTTAACCTCTGGCAGAATTTGCTCCAATTAAACTTTTCAACGCAGGGGTAACACCCGAAAAACCACGCCCTTCTGGGGTCATGCGGTAAGCCGCAACCCATGCTTCTGCATGGGATCCCATTGGTCGCAACTCTGACTGGAACAGGATCGGATCCAGAGCGGTTTTGAAGTCGTTATCGGCGACGAATTGCAAAATCCGTCTGCCACTTTCGGCCATTTTTGCCCGTTGGGACGGTTCAGCAACCCCACCTAAATAACGGTTGGAAACAATTTCAATCACATCCCATTTGGTATTGGCATCAAAGGCTTTTTTGATGTCGGGGGTATCTAGCAATCTCAATACTTCATTCAGGTAATGTCCAACTTCAATGGTGAGAGCCAAGATGTTGCCGTAGGTGGAGCGATCGAGGGCATAGCGCAAATCTAAACCAATCCGTTGTACGGTGCCGATGCTGCCAAAGGGACGTTGTTCAATCAGTGGCCCACCCCGAATCACTTCACCAATTAGTAAATCCCGGAAGTATTGCGAGACGGCAACCATAAAGCCAACAAATTGGCGATGGAAGTTAGCATTGACGATCGCCCCAGCCGGAGCTTGGACGTTGCCATAGTTAAAGGCGCGACGATAGGCAATCATGCGATCGCGGATGGTATACCGCAAGGGCTTCCATTTCTCTAGCAAATACAAGCCCTGGGCACCTGGCCCCCGCTGAATCCGCATCCGCCCTTCCCGGAACAGCCGCTGCAACACTTGCACCACTTGGAAGACCTTCATCCGTTCGTGCTGATAGATGTAGTACAACTCCGCCGCTGCGTGCAGTTGGCTCGGCACCACGGAGTCGTCAAAGTCCGGCTGGATGTAAGGATAGGTGACTTTTTCAAATGGCACTGGCCCTTGGCCATTAAAGCCAATCATGTCCAAAAAGCCATTCTGCGTTCCAGAACCGTCAGCCGCACCTTTCAACAGTTCGCTAAAGCGATCTTCCAATTGATGCTCATATTGCTTTCGTTCCTCTGGTGGCATGGCAGCCAGTTGTTCGCGCAGAAAGGTTGCCCACAAGCGTTGAATGGTTTCAGTGGTGTTGTAGCTCATGGCAAAAATCCTAAAGTCAAGTGATTAATCTGAAGAGGATTCATTGGGGTCATTGGTAGTACATGGGGTTTCAGCCGTTGATGCATGGGAAACTGATGGCATGTCTACCGTCTTTGAGATGTTGGCTTTGGCAGTGTGGCGTTTAGCCAGAAGTCGAGCTATGCGTTCAAGGCTGACTTCCCAGTGCGGAGGAAGGAACATTATGTGCTTTGGCGATCGATGTTGAGATTGATAGCATCTGCAATGGTTTCTATGCCAAACTCATATTGCGCTGGTAGCCGAATCATCCGATTATTGGACGGTTGGTGATCATTGGGATTGTTACGAACAAGGTAGATCGCTTCATTCAGGATTTGGGTGGTGATACCAAAAACACCAACTTCGAGAATCCGTGAACTATCAGTGCGACGAGTATTTTCAAAGGGGACGCAATCTGAAGCCATCGATTTGACCAGATTTTCCCATCGTTGCTCCATATCTTTTTGAATGCGGAGTTCCTGAATGGCTCGCTTGTAAAAATCGGGTTTGTCAGGCTCGTCCAATGCGGCAATCCGATCAAGAGCACCCACTATTTCTAAAGGAGTTTCGTCAGCTAATGGTGCCCCAGTAACTAAAGAGGGTATTGCGGGTAGGGTGATGCTGCTTGTGCTATCAATGCTATCAATAGGTAAAAGCTTGTTATACAACTCCCTGAGCGTTTCTCTGAGATTCAGAGCAATGGTAGGAGATACAAGTGCGGGATCAAGACAACCTAATGGTAAGCTTGTTCTACCCACAAAAGGTGATAGCTCAGGTGGATTGTTATCAGACGAACTATCTTGGAATGGCCCTTGCCTCAAAAACGCTGCAATCACATAGCCGTAAGCAGCAGCCCGTTGTTCAGGTTCGCCAAAATCAGTTTGCCCAACGGCATAGAGATCAATGGCGCGATCGACATCGTAGAGAATCTTATCCAGCACAATCTGACACTTGACTGAATCAGCATTACAGCCACACTGAGCAAAACAGTCGAGTTGATCAGCCAGCAGTCCCCGTTGAATGATCAGTTCCAACAGGCGGCGATCGGCACGATCTAAACCAGAGGTGCCGTACATGCCATAGAACAACACGGGTGGTCGAGCAATCTTGACCAATCGGGAACCGCCTGCGCTATCAAAGGCATCGACAAAGAGTTGCAAGCTTTCCAAGAATGCCACCAGAGGAGGGGCAGGGGTTGGGAGGGCATTGCTGGCCAGAATCACAAATCGCCGCAAGCGTTCCACATCCAGTTGAGCCGTAGCCCCCAGTTGGCGCAGTCCCTCCACACTACCCTGCCCCGATCGCTGGATTAATGCATCCATAATCCGCATCAGTTCAGTTTCCACCAGTAATGCCCGTAGATCCCCTTGGCCTTGGGTTTCTAAGAATTTGTAGAGTTCACGGTAAGCATCCAGTCCTCGCGGCCAGTTGTTGGAGTCGTAGGCTTCTTGGGTGGAACCAATTAAGTTACGCAGGGCATAAATTGCGGCATCTCGACGGGCTTGTAGCTCACTGAACGGAGCTTGCAGCAAAAAACGGCCACCATTGAAGCCTACATTGGCGATCGCCTCTCCCATCATCACCAACAACACAGCCGCCACTTCATCCAAACTTTGGGCGAGTTTACGGTAGTTAATGTTCATGCCGGGGGTGAGAATTCCCACCAACCGAGCCATCCGAGCATAATCTCCCAACGTGCGCCGAATCCCAAACGCCACATCCCGCCGCCGCGTGTCCAAGGCATAGCGAGCCGCATTCACACCATCGGCGATCGCGGAGCGAATCGCCATTGCCCATCCTTGGAGTTCTGGTTTGATATCCTTCAGAATGGCATTCTCTAGTAGCGCGTTTAAATCATGTTCCACATCGCTCACAGCCTGTTGCCATTCCGTATCAGATGACCGGATGACCTGCGACACGGGTGTGGTTGATGCAGTGGAGAGGGCAAACGGCACGCCCTGGGCTTCGCGGGTAATGGCAGTGGCACGGGGGGTATCTTTGTAGCGGTTGAACAGGGCTTCTGCAATTTGTTTGGCATCATTGGGATCGCTGACCTTCAATTCCCGCCGAATCAAGTTATCCAAGGCCATACGGGACGCAGCATTGGGTAACATGCCATTGTTTTGAGCCATGGCACTGCTGTAGTTAAACGGATTGCCAGAGGAAGTTGTCATAGGAGTCACTCTCGTCCAACACAAAAGGGTGAATTGTTAGGCCACAACAGCCGCTTGGGCTTCGGATAAGCTGCGGAGAGAACGGGGGGCAAATTGGGTTAAGTGGTGGATCACCAAATTGGATAATTGGC
>CAZJZR010000065.1:0-1326 GCA_964550475.1 uncultured bacterium | reverse complement strand
GTTGGGTGCGTCCGGTGGCGAGGGCATAGCTGGAGGCACTGACTAAAAATCGTGGTGGTAAGTCTGGCACGCGCCCCTGCACCAACTGTTTTGCTCCGTCCTGAATGGCGGCTTCGTCTGCTTTGGTGAAGGGCAAAATATCCACCAATGCCTTCTGGCCTAAATTGCGGCGGGTTTGGAAGGCAATTTCATCGACAATTTGCGGAATGATGGCATCGGCTGTCATTAACAGGCGGGCAGGCAGTCGGTGCCCCTGGTGGGGGTTGTACAAGTGTTGCCAGACCCGTTGTAAGCGATCGCCCTCTGCCCTAAACCCTAACCGCCGCAGCATTTCCGCCAGAATGAAGATCCGCAAATAAGCTGTGGGATGGGCACCCCCCGCCCGGAACGTCAGGGTACGCGGGGCGGGATGGGCTAAAAAGATCGCCATTCCCCACGCCGACGCAGGGCCACCGAGGAGAATGGCCGCCAAGTCGGCAAAGATCTCCTTATGCCAAATGGCGTAGGTGCGCGTCAGACCAGGGTCACCGGTAAACCGCAAGGTACGTTGCACCACGGCGTGGCGGTTTTCTTGCCAAATGCCCAAATCCGCTTGCAAATTATGGGCGACTTCATGCAAGAACACCGATTGCCACGGACTATCCCGATCCCACGGAATCCGAATAATCGGAAACGGGTTTGGTTCACCCAACAACCGATTCAGTTGCACCCCGCGCCGCATTGTCGCCGGAGAAAAGCCATGCTCCATATAACAAACGGGTTTGAGCAATGGCCCCCGGAAAATTTCGGGAGCCGCCTGCCGGATCGCGGTATAACAATCAACGGCGATCGCATCATGGGCTGCTAAGGACTCAGCAAAGGTGGTGCCCCGTTGGCCAAACACCTCAAAAAATAAGCCAAAGGCACGCCGCGCCCGATCAATTTCCCGTTCTACTAAGGCAATGTCAATCAACACCCGCTGCAAAGGAGCTGTTTTCCAGGTCTGCTGCACCTGTTCTAAGCGGTGTTGAATTTGGCGATCGATTTTGGCTAACCGACGATTCGCGGCTCGGAAGTGATCGGGCGAGGGGGCATAGGGTAAATCTTGGGGGCGAATGCCAACGGAGGCATAGTCCACCTGTGCCAATCGACGTGCCCGTGCCGCCAGTCCGAGAATTTTCGTATGTAGAAAAAGGCGCGTGTCCATCGAGCATTCCTCTAAGCCGTTTCTGAAACTGACAGGTCGATCAACTGGAGCAGGGTGGCTTCGGCTATGCTCAGCCACCGCTCGACTACGCTCAGCCACCGCTCGGCTACGCTCAGCCACCGCTCGGCTACGCTCAGCCA
>CAZJZR010000064.1:0-11006 GCA_964550475.1 uncultured bacterium | reverse complement strand
CGGCATCGGCCATCCACATCGTCTATGTCAGGACTGGCAACCACGCCAGCAATTGGGGATGCAGATGGGAATGCAGGCCGCGATCGCGCTGGGCTGTAAGACAGCGGAACTCAATGAATAAATAGCTGAGAATCAATAGCTGAGAATCAATAGCTGAAGTCAGGATGCAGACAAAATGCAGACTATTGGCTGACGCAATTACGCCCACAGCCTGCAACCATGTCAACCATCGACATTAATGACTGGAACCTATACCGGGTGAGGCAATTGTTCGTAGTACGGACTTCAGCCAGCCAACTGAAGTTGGAACGTAACTGCCCAGGTACCTATTCCAGATATCTATTAAGGACGGGGGAACCGCGCCCCTACAAACAGACCCAGTACAGAATGTCCATGTAGGGGTTGGGTGCCCCAACCCTTGTGGATCAAACAATCCAGAGTTGATCTACCTAAGTAGTTACGTTGGAACTACACACTGGAATGACCAAACGGAACAATTGCCCCCAGGAGGTTGAGCAGATTGATTTTCGTGATGCAGAGCGCAGCCACAATCAACGTTTAATTCGCGCTCTGCGGTTGACAGACTTGACGGGATCAAATCCAAAGCCATCAGGTGAACACTCAACTAACCCATAAGGCTGAAAATCGGATAACTGAACAGCCTATCGGGGATGTGTAGAGAGACAAATCATCATGAGTAGTCCTCCTGTGAACCGTGCTTACGGTCTAACGTATCAATTCGTTAACAATGTTGCCGTATGCCTTTACAACGTTACCCCACCCGTTTGGGTGATTCTAAGTCAACGCATTGGGGGGTCAGACGGTCTGGCAATGGATGGAATGGTTGATAGACATAGCGTTGTCTCTCCAGTTGATCTGAATAGCCGCGATCGCGTTGGCTTATGCACACCTTAGCAATGGGATCAACAATCGACAACATTTATTAATAGAAAATCCAAATTGTTACAATCCGACATCTTTTTCTCAGACTAATCAGCGCAAATACCTGATAATGCGTATAGATTTCTGAGAGGGTGGGTTTAAAGCTGATTTTTCGTGCATGGCGCGCCGAACCCAAGCAACCTTGCAACCACCGCTGATTGGAAATCGGGACATGAAGCAGCGACGGGAGGGGATGAGAGATTGCGGATCATCACACAACAGGTCTGGAGAGGCGGAGTTCCAGCCGTTGGCGCAGACATTTCCGAAAATTGGCAGTTTATACTTTTACAATCCGCCGCTGATTTACAAGTGTTTTACACTACTCCATAAATCAGCTCTGATTGTTAATCTCAAATCGAATTGGATATATAGCCGCTTGCGGTGGAGTGGGCTATGCCCGCTCCACTCAAACCATCAACCAATAGTGTCTTGGGTGATTTGGCTGTGCCTCATAAATGTGGGAATTGCTATAGACACAGAATATAGACAGAAAGCGGATTCTGTTTGAGTAAACCGCGCCTACACAAACACGATCTGCCGATGCGAACTCAGAGGGTGTTTGAAAAGCCCTATTTGATGTAGCCCTGGCGACTGTTCGCCTTGCGTTCCCGCAGGGTAGTCGCGGCTATATGGACGAAACCTGCCTACGCAGGTTATGGAAACCTTTGATTTTCTTTAGTCCGCATAGGCGGACTTTATTCATGTAGTCGCGGTTTTAACCGCCAGACACTTTTCAAACAATCGCTCAGAGGGTGGTTAAACGCTGATTTTTCTGGCGTGGAGCGGGAAGAAATCAACCGTCTAGCAACCTTTGCCAACAGCCTCTCAGGATAATCAAGAGTTTTGATCAAGCGGCTATACTGAACTAGGCACTGTGCTATTTATGACTGATACGCTGACATCTGCAAAAGGAACGATCTTAATCGTCGATGATATTCCTGATAATCTCAGAGTCCTGTCCAAAACTCTCACGCAAGCAGGTTATAAAGTCCGCAGTGTGACCAATGGCAGCATGGCCTTAAGGGTTGCCCATAGCACAGCACCCGATATTATTTTGTTGGATATCAAAATGCCAGACCTGGATGGTTATGAGGTCTGCAAATTACTAAAGGCTGACCCTAAAACAGCCAGCATTCCCGTCATTTTCTTAAGTGCTTTAGATGAAGTGATTGATAAAGTAACCGCCTTTGAAGTCGGAGGGGTGGATTACATTACCAAACCATTTCAATTTGAAGAAGTCCTAGCCCGTGTGACCAATCAGCTTCAATTGAAACTCGCGCAGGCTGAAGTGGAACGGTTAAATGCGGAGTTGGAACAACGGGTGATTCAACGCACGGCTCAACTGGAACAGGAAATTACTAAACGGCAGCGGATTCAAGAAAAACTGCTGTACATGGCGTTGCATGATTCCCTCACCGAGTTGCCGAATCGCACCTGGTTAATGCAACGGTTAGAACAGGTTTTTGTGCGATCGCAACAACATCCCCAGCGATTATTTGCCGTGTTGTTCTTAGATTGCGATCGCTTCAAAGTCGTGAATGATTCGCTTGGTCATCTGGTTGGCGATCAATTATTGGTTGCGATCGCTCGACGGTTAGAATCAGCCCTCAATCCAGGGAATACCCTGGCACGGTTTGGCGGCGATGAATTTGTCATTCTTCTGGAAGAAATTAGTCAACCAGAGGATGCCATTAAGATGGCGATCGCCCTGCAAGAGGAAATGAAGCTTTCATTCCACTTGGAACACCATGAAATTTTCATTAATGTGTCCATTGGCATTGTGGTGGGCAATGGCACCCATCAACAACCCGACCATCTCCTCCGCGATGCCGATCTTGCCCTATATCAAGCAAAAGCCAAGGGGAAAGATTGTTACCAAATTTTCGACCCTCAAATGCACGCTTTTGCTCTCAAACGCCTACAAACCGAAACCGAATTAAGGTTAGGGATCTCCAATGCGGAAATGGTCGTTTATTACCAACCGATTGTTTCCCTAACAAGCCGCAAAATTGTTGGCTTTGAAGCATTAGTTCGCTGGATGCATCCTGAGAGAGGCTTGATTCCGCCAGACCAATTTTTGGAAATTGCCGAAGACACTGGATTAATCCTAGACATCGATCTATGGGTCTTAGAACAAGCGTGCCGCCAAACCCAAAAATGGCAAGAACAATTTGATCTACCGTTAGAAATCAGCGTTAATTTATCCCCTCGACAGTTTTCTCAACCTCAATTGGGCAATCAAGTTGCCAGAATTTTAGCGAGAACACAACTTCATCCCTCCTGCTTAAAGCTGGAAATTACCGAAAACGCCTTAATTGAAAACTATCAAACTGCCCATTTAATTATTGAACAGCTCCGTGCGCTAAAGATTCAAATCAGTTTAGATGACTTTGGCACCGGGTATTCATCTCTCAGCTATTTACACCAATTCCCAGTCAATAGCCTTAAAATCGATCGTTCATTTGTCCACAACCTAGAAACCAATTCCAAAAATCAACAGATCATTCATTCCATTATTGGACTTGCCCATAACTTGGGTATTTCAGTCATTGCCGAAGGGATTGAACACGAACAACAGTTAATTTATCTGCAACAGGCATCCTGTGACTATGGGCAAGGCTACTTTTTGACAAAACCATTAGATGCTCAAAGTATTCAACAACTATTAACCAATGAGCAAACCAGCACATTGGTTAATAGAAAACTGTAAATCCGTAAGGTATAAAAATCATGATCGTTATTCCTGGTTATGAAATTAGAGAACAAGTTTATACCAGTAATAATTCACTGATCTATCGAGGCCATCGTCATTCAGATCAACAACCCGTCATTATTAAACTCTGCCAAGAGTTTTATCCCACCCTTGAAAAACTTGAATGTTATCAACGGGAATACGATATTTTAAGTAGCTTAGACTTACCTGGAGTTATCAAAGTTCATGAATTAGTCATAACTGATAACCGTCCCTATATCGTTTTGGAGGATTTTGGTGCCATCTCGTTATCGCTCTTAAAAATCGCAGGCAAACTCAGCTTAATTGACTTTCTCAAACTTGCTCTTGCGATTGTAGAAATCATTGGCGCGATCCACCAAGCCAAGGTGATTCACAAAGATTTAAACCCTAGCAATATCGTCATCAACTCAGACACCCAAACCATTAAAATTATTGACTTTGGTCTTGCTACATTTTCAGAGCAGGAAACTCAGGTTTTCACTAACCCTAATACCCTAGAAGGGACTCTCCCCTATATCGCGCCGGAACAGACCGGACGCATGAACCGGATCATTGATTATCGCAGCGACTTCTATGCCTTAGGGGTTACCTTCTATGAGTTGTTAAGTGGGCGACTGCCCTTTGCCAGCCAAGATTATTTACAGCTTGTTCATTGCCATATCGCCCAACAACCTCCTCCTGTTTATCAGCTAGCCAAGGACATGTATTCTGGGTCTGAGCAGCAACAGGTACTTAAAATTATTTCTGACATTATCAACAAATTATTAGCTAAAAATGCCGAGGAGCGTTATCAATCGGTTCAAGGCTTGCAATATGACTTGAGATATTGCTATCAACAATTAGTTGATCGGCAAATTACTAACACAGTTGATCACAGCCCAATTGATGATTTCTCTCTGGCAAAATATGATTTTACCAATCAGTTACAAATTACTCAAAAACTTTACGGTAGAGAGTCAGAGCTTAACCAGTTATTGGCCGCATTTGAGGCCGTCAACGCTGATTCACAACATCTTGGCGAAGCATCGACTGCTCAAACTTCTGATCAAAAAATAGCAAAATTAATTTTAATTTCTGGTTATGCAGGCATCGGCAAATCAGTCCTAGTCAGAGAGATTTACAAGCCAGTCACAGCCCGAAATGGCATTTTTATTGCAGGTAAATATGATCAGTATCATCAGGATTTACCGTACAGTGCCGTTAATCAAGCTTTAAATGAATTTTGTAATTACGTACTCACCGAATCAGAAGCAAATCTGGAGCAATGGCGACACAAGATTCAACAAGCAGTGGAAGATAATGGCCAAGTTCTAGTTGATTTTATCCCTAATTTGCAATTAATTATTGGCAAGCAAAAGGAAATTGCTCAATTAAATGCAATTGAATCTCAACGCCGCTTCAATTTAGTATTTCAACGCTTTATTGAAGCCGTGTGTACTTGGGAACATCCCCTGGTGATTTTCTTGGATGATTTACAGTGGGCGGATGCAGCATCTCTCAACTTACTCAACTTACTGATTAACAATGAAACCCTCAGCCATTGTCTAATCATTGGAGCCTATCGTAATAACGAAGTTGGGGACGATCATCCCTTCAACGAGATTATTCATGCAGTTAGACAGCATCACACTGGCGTTGAATTAGAGCTAAATCCATTAAACCAAGAACAGATTTTACACTTAATTGCTGAAAGTTTATCGTCCTCTGTAACCGATTGTGAACCGTTAGCAAATTTAGTCTATCTCAAAACTCAAGGCAACCCCTTCTTTACCATTGAGTTTTTGAAATCTATCTATCGCCAAGGTTTACTTTATTTTGACGTTGTAACCGTGGGAGATGGGCTGGGGACATGGCATTGGCAACTTGACGAGATTGCAGCCTGCAATATTAGCGACAATGTGATTGATCTCATGGTGGATGAGATCAAACGTCTGAACAAGTTGAGTAAGGATTTACTGCAAGTTGCGGCTTGTATTGGCAATACATTTGACTTAGCAATCTTAGTCGTTTTGTTTGACAATGACGTTGAACACATTCTAGATGGGTTATCGTCTTTACTAAAGATCAGGTTAATTCTTCCGCTCAGCCAACGGCATTTAAGTTGTCAGATCAACGGAAAAATTTCAGATAAAGCGCAGTATAAACAGGCTAGGAAAATCAAATTTCGCTTTTCCCACGATCGCATCCAACAAGCGGCTTACTCCTTACTAGAGCCTCAGGAAAAACAAATCATTCACTTTAGAATTGGTAAATTGCGTTATGGCTGGACAGATGCATCTGAACTGGACAATGAGATTTTCGAGATCACCAGCCACCTTAACTATGGGCTGGAATTCATTCAGCAAAACCCAACTTTAGTCAAAGTCAATCGACTGGTTGCTCAACTGAACTTAAAGGCTGGTCAACAAGCGAAGAAGGCCACTGCGTTTGCGGCATCACTGAAATATTTAGAAACAAGCGCGATTTGTGCGACTGCTACCTGTTGGGAAGAGGATTATCACTTCAGCTTTGATTTGTATCGAGAACTGGCCGAGGCACAGTATTTGACTGGCAATCACGAACAGGCGCAGCAGACGATTAACAGCTTGTTGAAAAATGCCCAGTTTCTGGAACATCAAATTCAAGCATTTTGTTTACTAAAAAACTTACAGGCTACCCAAGGGCGCAACTATGGCGAAGTTCTACGCCTAGGACTAACGCTCACGGCTCAGGTTGGCCTCAATTTTCCGGTTGCTCCCCAGCAGCAACAACAAGCAATTACCGCTCAGTTAGAGGCGATTCATGCCCGGTTAGCGCAACACAGGGCGATCGCGGACTTAATCCACTTACCCGTGATGCAAAACCGTCAGGCCAGATTAAAAATGCAACTTTGTATGGAGTTCTACGAAGCGGCTTTTTACAATGGCGCATCTCAACTCATCCTGCTGACGGGTTTGAACCTAGTTAATCTTTCGTTAGAGTTCGGCAATAGTCATGAATCGAGCTTTGGTTATGTGTTGTATGGCATGTATTTAGTAGAGCAAAACGATTATCAGCAAGGGTATGAGTTTGGCAGCTTAGCCTTAAAAGTACTGGACAAACTCAATGATTTAGTCATGCTGCCTAAGGTGAGAAATTTGTTTTGCAATTATATTAACTACTATCGCAATTCCTTTCGAGAGAATGCTAGTTATTATTGTCAGAATATCCAGATTTGTAGAAATAACGGTGAGATTGTCTTTGGAGTGTGGGCAGCCGTTTTTTATATCTGGTCATTATTCCTGAGTGGAACCTCTCTGAGCAAGATCTATCAAGAGTCGGAAACGTACTGGCAATTTGTCCAGCAAACGAATGACCTGAAGATGATCAAAGTTTTTCAGATGCTTCAGATTGTCATCCTCAATCTTCAAGGCAAAATACAGGATAAACCAGCTCTTAAACGGATCAATCTGCAAGCCAGTCAATCCCTGAAATTTTGGCGGGAACATAATTTTATTAATGGTCAAACCTGGTACGCCCTGTTACGGTGTCAGGTTTTATATACCTATGGCTATTATCATCAGGCCGTTCAGACGATCAAGAACTATGCCTGTGAACTGGCTCCTAACATTATCATGTTTCCCATCAGTCAATATTATGTGTATTACCCTTTAGCCTTAATTGCACTGTATGCGTCAGCTTCTAGCAACCAGCAAGCAGCGTTCCAGCAAGCAGAGTTTGCAACGGTGATAGCAGAGAGTTTGCAAAACCTAGAGCGATGGCAACAGCATTGCCCACAAAACTTCCAACAACAGTATTTATTACTGAAGGCAGAATGGGCGGCAATTGAAGGGCAAACCCTATTGGCGATGGATTTATATGATCAAGCGATCGCGACGGCTCATCGGCATCAACTGATGGATCAGGAAGCCCTCGCCAATGAATTAGCAGGGAAATTTTGGTTACGTCAAAACAAGCTGGAATTTGCCGGAATTTACCTGAGACGGGCACGTTATCAATATCAATTATGGGGGGCTAATGGCAAGGCTGATGATTTAGCCAAAAAATACGCTGACTTATTAGCAGAATCCCCATATGTCAAGGTTAGCCCTCGAATTACGAGTACGAACAGAGCGAGTAGTACGAAAAATTTAGGTTTGGATTTAACCAGCATTTTAGAAGTTTCTCAAACATTAATCGCGGAAATTAAGCTGGAGAAACTGCTGGAAAAAATCATGATTATTGTGATCGAAAATGCGGGGGCTGAATTCGGGTATTTAATCTTAAAACATCAGCAAAAGTGGGTTATTCAAGTATCAGGGAGAATTGAAAACCAAGCAATCAAAATTCAATCCGCCCTAGATTCCTGCGTACCCACTGAAGATTTGAACTCCGTGTCCGATTGCCTGCCTAACACGATCATTAACTATGTAGCCAGAACCAACCAAGCTGTTGTGCTGGATGATGCGTGTACGGCTGATCGGTTTTCCGGCGATCGCTACATCAACCAACATCAACCCAAATCAATATTATGTTTGCCTCTGATGCACCAAGGAGAGTTATTGGGTTTATTGTATTTAGAAAATAATTTAATTCGCGGCGCGTTTACGCAAGACCGTCTGAAAATCCTGCAAATTATTACAACCCAAGCCGCCATCTCATTAGAAAATGCTCACCTTTATAAGCAATTAGAAACCTATTCCAAGACCCTAGAAACCAAGGTCAAGCTGAGGACAGAAGAATTGCAACTGGCCAAAGAAGCAGCGGATGCGGCCAACCGAGCGAAAAGTGAATTTTTATCGAATATGAGCCATGAATTGCGAACACCACTGAACGCAATCCTTGGCTTCACTCAAATCATGAGTCGTGATCCGCGCATCAACCCTGAGCAAAGAGAAAATTTGGAGATTATCAACCGCAGTGGTGAACATCTGCTGACATTGATTAACGATATTTTGGATTTGTCCAAGATTGAATCAGGCGGAATTACTCTCAATTCCAGCAGCTTTGATTTGTATAGTTTGCTGAGTACCCTGGAACAAATGCTCCGGGGCAAAGCCTTAAGTAAGAACCTAGAGTTAATTTTTGATCTATCGCCCAACCTGCCCCAATACATTCAAGCTGATGGCAACAAACTCCGCCAAGTTTTGATTAATTTATTGTCCAACGCCATTAAATTTACCGTTAAGGGCGGTATCACCCTCAGAGCCGAATTAAAGCACCATTTATCTAATTTATCTATTAGTAGTTATGACAGTAGTGATCACAATATTGATCACAGTAGTGATGACTCCAGCTCTGAATTAACCCATCCCAATCTCAACCTTGCAAACAGAACTGACACTGTGATTCGATTTGAAATCGAAGATACTGGGGTTGGCATTGCGGCTGAGGATTTAGAAACGATTTTTGATCCCTTTGTGCAGACCCAAACAGGGCGATCGTTTACGGAAGGGACAGGATTAGGCTTAGCCATCAGTCGTAAATTTGTTGATTTGATGGGCGGTGAACTCACCATTAATAGTCAATTAAATCAGGGGACGCTTGTGCAATTTTTACTCCCTGTGCAATTGGCTCAAGCCGATCAAATTGATCGTCCGGTTCAACCGAGGAAAATTATTCGGCTTAATTCAGATCAAGAGTATCGCATTTTGATTGCCGAAGATCGCGAGGCTAATCGACAGCTATTGGTAAAGTTGTTGACTCCCCTAGGCTTTCGGTTGAAAGAAGCAGTGCATGGGCGTGACGCGATCGCGATTTGGGAGGAGTGGTCACCCCAGCTTATTTTGATGGATATGCGGATGCCTGTGATGGACGGGTATGCGGCGACCAAATACATTAAGCAACACTTAAAAGGTCAGGCAACGGTGATTATTGCCTTGACCGCCAGCGTCTTTAGCAATGAAAAGAATTTGATTTTATCCGCAGGGTGTGATGACTTTTTGCACAAACCATTCCGGGATGACATTCTGCTGGAGAAAATTGCTCAGCATTTAGGGCTGAGCTACATCTATGAAGAGTTGGAGCCAGAGTCTCTGGATGTTCCATCGGTGCAAGCTCAACTGGTGACACCAGAGGCGTTACAGGTCATGCCGTTTGATTGGATTGAGCGAATGTATGAGGCGGCTAATCAGGCGGATGCTGAGGTTTTATTGCAACTGATTGAGGAACTACCACCGGAGCAGGGTCACATTGCCGTTGCGCTTCAGAGCATCATCAATGACTTTGGTTTTGACCGCATCATTGAGTTAACGCGGATTGAAGAGGTGAACTAGAGCACCGGTCACCTAATCAAGATGGGGCGTTGCCTAACTAAGGGATGAGATTGGGGAAACGACCGATGTAATGCCCGTTCAAGCCCCGATGGGCGATTGTGGCAACTTGGAAGGTGAAAATTACCCGGTTACGGCATTATTTAGCCCGTCTGCATCGGAAAATGTTGTGTTATTCAAAGTCCGTAAAAATGCTAGGCATTCGATTCGATGGTTAATTCATTACCTCAAGTTTGGTGATGTGCCTGTCCCTCAACGCCTCTAACGGTTCATCCCTCTATTCTGCAACGCCCAGATTTGAATTGCTGCTCTGTTTCTCTGTCGTCGTCGTATACCTCCGCCACAATCCAACCGCTACAATAGATTGGGCAATTACGCCAAACTGACTTAACCGATGGCCATGGCTGTGGACTTTTTAGATGCGTTTGATGTGGTAGTAGTGGGAGCCGGACACTCCGGTTGTGAAGCGGCGTTGGCGACGGCGCGGTTAGGCTGTCGCACCTTGTTGCTGACGCTGAACTTGGACAAAATTGCGTGGCAACCGTGCAATCCTGCTGTGGGGGGGCCAGCCAAATCGCAACTGGTGCATGAAGTGGACGCACTGGGCGGCGAAATTGGCAAAATGGCCGATCGCACCTACCTGCAAAAGCGCATCCTCAACTCGTCCCGTGGGCCAGCGGTGTGGGCACTGCGGGCGCAAACCGACAAGCGGGAATACGCCGCTGTGATGAAAACGATTGTCGAAAACCAGCCCAACCTGACCGTGCGGGAAGGCATGGTCACCGATTTGGTATTGGGAGCCAATCAGGAAGTCATTGGCGTGGAAACCTACTTTGGCGTAGCGTTCCAGTGCCAAGCCGTGATTCTGACCACGGGCACCTTTCTGGGGGGACGGATTTGGGTCGGCAACAAGTCCATGGCAGCGGGACGGGCAGGGGAATTTGCCGCCGAAGGACTAACCGACACCCTGAATCGCTTGGGCTTTGAAACCGGACGGCTGAAGACGGGCACCCCGGCACGGGTCGATCGCCGCTCCATCAACTTCGACAACCTGGAACCCCAGCCTAGCGACCCCGATGTGCGTTGGTTTAGCTTTGATC
>CAZJZR010000063.1:0-11062 GCA_964550475.1 uncultured bacterium | reverse complement strand
CTAAGTGTGAAACTCAGCTTAGCGTTTTAACTGTGCCCACACAAACCCAGCTCCCCACCCTTGCACCCGCGCCATTTTGATCCACAGTAAGGTCATGTGTTCCAGATGCAAGCTGTTGGCTAAATTGCCGGTGTCCACAGGTTCCCAACCGAGTTGTTCGCAGAGCTGACTGACGGTGGCTTTGGCGGTGCTGTCGTTTCCGGCAATCAGCATGGCAGGTTTGACATCCCCATAACCGGGATAGCTGCTGTCCTCAAAGTTCTCGAAGCCGTAAATCGTGAAGGCTTTGACCACATGGGCTTGGGGAGCAGAGGCTTGGATAACTTCACTACCGGATTGGCTGCTGTTCAGTCCGTGGGTCAGGTTAGCTCCAACCGGATTGGTACAATCTACCAAAACTTTGCCAGCGAGGGTATCGGCCAAATCGGTGACGGCGGCGGCGGCGGCACTATACGGGGTAGCTAAAAAGACGACTTCAGCAGTGCTAATGGCTTCCCCCGGAGTCTGCACGATTAAGTTAGGGTTACGCTGTAAAACGGTCTGCACTGATTTGGAGTTGGGATCACGGGCGGCAATGGTGACCTGATGACCTAACTGTTGTAAGCGATCGGCTAAGGCTCCACCCACATTCCCCACACCAATAAATGCAATGTTCATAGAGTCATTATGCGAATTGGGTAATCGTGTTTGAGTGTAGCCTTAGTTGCGGCAATTTTTCCCCCGCCAATTTAAATCCTTCAGAACTACTTGAAATTTGGGTGGTGCTGAATAGCAGGATGAATTGGAACTTCGTGCCAATTCATCCAACTTCTAATTCATATCCTGATTCAGCAACGCCTTTAACCCATCTTGGCCGAATGTTGCTTCAGAGGGTTGACATCCTATAGGCAACACATTAGCTACAGGCTTATCGCGACATCAATTCAATACTTGACATCTGGCCTAAACGACGGCGGGTTAATTGCCCCGGTGTTACGCCCACTAGCCGTTTGAAGTGGCGGTGGAAGTGACTTTGGTCAACAAACCCCACCATGGTCGCGACTTCCGCGATCGCCCATTTGCCTTGGGTCAATAATTCTCGCGCCCGTTCCACCCGACAGCGGATGACAAACTGGTGCGGCGTTTGCCCCGTAGCCTGCTTAAATAACTGACAAAAATAGTGGGGACTCATCTGAGCGATCGCGGCGAGTTCATCCAAGCCTAAATCATCCTCTAGGTGTGCCTGAATGTAATCCGTGACGTGGCGCAACTTGGTAGGAGATAAGCCGTGGGCATAGGTTGGCAGTGGCCGCGATCGCGTCCCATAGTGGTGCAACAGATGCACCATCAACGCCGTCACCATGGTTTCAGCATAGAGGCGACTGGCGGTGCCATAGGTTTCCAACACACCTTTAAGGGCGATGCCGATCTGATGCACCAAGGGATCTGGCGTGGCAAACTGGGGCCGCAACTCCACCCGATCCGGATCCATTGCTTCATGGGCGACATGGGCAAACAAGGCAGGCTCAAACCCCAACCCAATCACGGGGCCTGCGGCATTCCACGCCGCCCGACACCCCACATGGGCAGGCACCACCAAAATGTCACCCTGATGCACCTGTTCCCGCCGAAACTGATCCCCCAAGGTGCGTTCCGCTGCAATGGGAGCGGCCAAGTCTGGAAAGATCACCACATAATGCTGACAGGTGAAAACCTCTGGCGTTTCTCCAGCGGGCATATGGTCATAGGCGAAATACGCCCCATTCCAGGCGGCTTCTAAACTGGACAGTAGGGGCGATCGCTGATGAATCCGCCGATACCCGTCCACATGATCACGCCGAAAATCGATTGTCAGAGATGCGCCATTGGTCATGGGTTCCTCTCTTGCCTCACCGATGCATCATGGCTCATTGTAGGCGACCACCACAAAATCCGTTGAACGGGGACGGTCAACCATGGTCTTAGCCCACCCTGATCCAGTCCCTGAAACCTTTGAATAGCAATACTTCTGGCATTAAGACCCATGTTCGATTTTGAGGGTTCACATCAGCCCTGGGTCAAAATTATCGCCAAACCGATTGAGCTAACGAACCCCAACCAACTGAACACACAGTAGCGCGTCAGGGCTAGGGCTTGCTGAATCACCACGGGAGTAATTGGGCGTAGCGCGTCCCCCAGCAATGGTTTGGGTTTGACCACACCGTGGTAATAGTTATCGCCCCCCAGTTGCACCCCCAAACTGGCGGCGTAGGCGCATTCACTCCACCCAGAATTGGGACTGGGATCATGGGGCGCATCCCGTTGACACAGCCGCAACACCTGTAATGGTTGACCGGATAGGATCGCCAAGGTCAACACAGTAAGGCGGCAGGGCAACCAAGTCAGGTAATCCTCTAAGCGGGCACTGCACCAACCGAGATGGGTGTACGGTTCGCGGCGATACCCAACCATGGAATCCAAGGTGCTGGCCGCTTTGTAGGCGATCGCCAACATGGCTGCCCAATTCGTCGCTAACCCTAAACTGTGGGACAGACCAACGCCAATCACCGCATAGAACAGAGGAGCCATCACCCCATCCACCGCATTTTCCGTCACCGTTTCCAACACTGCCCGCAAAATCTCCGGTGCTGACAGCATCGCTGTATCCCGCCCCACATAACGACTGAGGCGATCGCGAGCCATCTCCATATCCCCCGCCTGAAGCGGTTGCAACACATCATTCGCCGCATCCCGCAAACTCCGTCCGGCTAGACAACTGGCCAGCAGAATGGTCGTAATACCAAACCCTAAAAGGGGATGCAAGCTGGTGGCGAGGTGGGCGATCGCCCACACCACCCCGCCACTCCCAACCACCAATAGCACCGTCAACCCCACCCCTGCCCATCGCCGTTGCATCGGTTCGGCAAATCTGGTTAATGCCCACTGGGTATATCGCTGAATCAGCCAACCCATCACTTGCACGGGATGTAACCAGTGAACCGGATCACCGATCAGATAATCCAAGAAGGCGGCGAAGATAAGGGATAACAGCAACATGGAGACGCAAATCCAGCGGAACAAGAAGACGGAAAATCCCCGATTTCGTTGACGAAACCGGGGATTAGGGGAAGGATTTACCCTGAGAGGGTGTTTAAGAGTTGATGTTTCATGCGCGGAATACGGAAAAATCAACCGTCTCGCTATCTTTTCAAACAGCCTCAGTGTAACCGTTCACATCCCCCCATCAGAAAAGTGTTGCGGGCTACGCCCGCTTGTTCCTCCCCTGACGACTACCGTGTATACACAAATCTCTTTGTGTATAGAGTCGCATTGCTGACCCCCTCTAACTCCCCCTTGGAAAGGTGGAGAACTGGATTTCCCCCCTTTCCAAGGGGGGATTAAGGGGGGTAAAGCAGAGATAACAACTCTTGTCCCAAGATCTGTATACACGGTAGCCCCTGACGGGGAGTGAACGGTTACCCCTGGACTGTCCTAGGTAGTAGGCGCGTTACACACCAGTCCTTGCAGAGTACTCTTCATTTGGGCAAACACGGCTTGGAAGTCACCGCCCTCGCCACCTTTAAACCGGTTATACAGTTCAATCGCCGGAGTCACTTGAATTTGCAATTCCTTGGGTGAAAACTTCCGCAGAATTTCCATCAGTGAGACCTTAGAATCGTCGGAGACGGCTAAGGTGATTGCCCCTCGGAGAGCCTTGACATCTTTGGCCGCATCAGGTTTGGGGGTGTGGACATATTGCGCCACTTGTCCAAGCAGGGCTTCACCCAAGGGGCTATTCAGGAATTTATCGAGTGCGGAAAACTTAAAGCCAAACTTGCTCAAATCGACTTCTTGAGCCAGAACCGTCTTAAAGGTTTCCGGCTTCACTTTGGCTTGATCCAAGAGATTCTTTAAGCTACTCGGAGCTTCACCGGATTTGACTAAGGTTTCCAAATCCGCCATGTCAATGGAAATGGTACCAAAGGCAGCCGGAAGGACAAGGGTCACTTTGTCTAAAGCAACGGCCATGGGGTTCATTAACAGGACAGCGGTGATGGCTCCAATCAGAGCCATGATGCCCATGGAGAAAATTTTGGAGAATTTTTGGCGCAAGAACATCAGGGGGTTGCGTTGAGAATGGTTGAATTGGCGTGCAAAGGTCATGCTGATACTCCCGATTGACGGTTTGCAATTTAATACAGCATTAGATCGGCTGTCATGACAGAGCGGAATGCCCCTCAATATCATAGCCGCATCATTGATAACGTCCAGTGTTGAGTATTTTTGGCGATCGCAAGCGATTGCATGGCTCCCTGGACTACGTTAGCCCAGATCTTGTTCCAATGACTGAACCCATCTTGCAAAATTGGTGGTGCTGAATAGCAGGATGAATTGGCACTTCGTGCCAATTCATCCAACTTCTACTTCATAGGCTGATTCAGCAACGCCGCACAATTAAACCGTTTCCTCCGCGATAAATTTACCCCCCTCACCTTATTTGAGCGAGGGGGGTAAAGCCGTTGCAGCCGAGATTATATTGCAGAGATCACTAGGTAGAATGTAACCGTTCGCTCTCCCTCAGGCAGGACACTGTGCGGCTAGGGAATGGGAACAATTACGCCAGAATGGGCTATCTACTCGGTTAATGCGGATTCGCTGCGTTCCAGCATGGTTTCCTTCAATTGTTCTTGGTCATGCCGTTGTTCTGCTAACGCTTCCCGCGCTTGTTCTTCTACTACAGGGGTGTCATGCTCTTGTAGTTCGGCCTCTACCCGATTTCGCATCGTAGCTTGACGCAAATCATCGTGTTGCCGATGTTCAGCGAGGAGTTCCCGTTCCTGTTTGGCATGAGTGCTCATAAACGAATTCCTATGTCTGTGTGATGGAGTGATGAAGGATTATAGAACTCTGAAACCAGTTGGTTAGGGCGTTGCACTGAACACGGCCAACACTCAACGCGGTGCTTGAGCGACTGGCAAGCCTTAACGAATTAGTATCAGAAATCACAATTTTCATTTTCGGATAATGGCAGCCCCTGATTGCAAAATTGATACGAATCGTTAGGCTTGGTAAGCCATTGCAAACTTTTATGTGCTGCTGTGGTAACCCTTCACATTGCCCTCGGCAAAGAGGGTTGTCGGTTACGCCCACTTTTCCCAAGGGGGAGACGTGTCCCCTGGGGGGCTGTAAACGGTTAGGGCTGCCCGTGAACATAAAATCCCCAATCACAAAAATCGCCAATCAGACAGTAATGGCGAAAATGGCGAACGGCAGTTCGCCGCTTACTGATTTGTGCTTAAGTAGATCCTTTACCTGTAAATCATTGACCTGTAAATTCCTTTAAATTCCGTGTTGTCGGCGGTTACAGTTTGTGGCGTTGGCGGTGGTGCTGGTGGGACTGGTAGGCTTGCTGGAACTGTGCCATGGTGATGCAGTTGGGGGTGGCAGTGGCGGCAGCATAGATGGCGGCATCACGGGCTATTTGCTGAATCGCGCCTCCGGTGAGTCGCCAGCGGGCGATCGCCTCCCAATTCACGTCATCGGCAACCGTCACTCCAGGGGGAATAGCCCGTTGCCAGAGTCGTTGGCGATCGCGCTGATCCGGTACAGGCAACTCAATCACCTGATCCATTTGCCGTTGCCAATGCAGTTTAATTTGTTGGCGGTTGGGCACACTGAGCAGGGTCACGCCACGCACTTGGCGGCGTTGGTGCAACAGCCGTTGCAGGTCTGGCTGACTGAGGGGACTGGTGCGGTTAAACCAAACCTGAGCGGATGTTAACACCAGCACAGTGGGCGATCGCAGCACCAGTTCTTGCATTAAGCCACCATAGCTGCTGCTGTCTAACAAGGCGAGGTCAATGCAGGTGAGCGGGGCGTTGAGGTGGTGGGCGATCGCCTTAGCTACCGTGGTTTTGCCTGTCCCTGCTTTGCCGCAGAGGAGAGCCAGTGCTCCTGATTGGCGGCTCTCCCCCCAAACGGGAGTCAATTGCTCGGCCAACTCGATCCGATGGCACAGATGTTGGAGGGTTTGCAAAATCGGCTCAGGCAGAATCAGGTCATCCCAGGTTGTAGTGGGAACAGGGGTGTGGGGCTGGGGAAACAGCGTTGGAGCGGGGGGCGGGTTGGCAGAGGAGCCTTGCAGCAAATAGTCCAGAGCCGATAAATCCGGTGTTTCCGCCAGTAAATAGCTGACCAAGTTATCGGCTAACTTGAGCGAGCGGGTGAGGATGGGTTCTTCGCGCCAGTCAGGCAACAGTTTGATCAACTGGTGCTGCATCAGCGGCGCGGCGGCACTGAGGGATTGACGACCATTGCGCCACTCGGCATCATTGCGACAAAGTAACCGCAACACCAATTCCACCGTGGGTAAGTCGGTGCGATCGTTGCCTTGCAGGAAGCCGTACAACTTGGCATAGCGGCGGTTAATTTCCGGGGCAAGGCTCATCAAAATGAGGTTTTTCTCGAACACGCTGAGGTTGAGGCGATCGCGCAGAGCGGGCAAGGCCAACACAATCCCCTGGTCTCGACTGGCTTCCACCCTAGCCTCCAACTGTTGCTGATAGTTGTTGCTGCGATTACCGCCGCGTGCTCTGTTGTTGTAGGAGTCGTCGTGGCCACCGTCCTCATCCACCATGACCAAGCCTTTCCACCAATGGTTTGTAGCGCGGTCTGCGCGGGTTTGAGGAATCCGTTCTAAATCCTTATTCTCCTTGCGTTGTCGCGCCACCACCATCAACAATAGCCGTTCCAACCAATTCAACTCGACCTTGAGATAGGCCCAGTTATCAGGGAATGGCGTAGGGGGGTGGGTCGTCATGGGTAACCGTCAAGACTCCACGAACGGCAAGTTAAGGATTGAGGTACATGAATCGGATGACCAAGGTTTTGAGGCAGGGGTGAGGGGGGCGATCGCAATTAACGGCGTACAGTTCATTCGGCATATGCTTCATTCCGTTTTCGCCTCAGCGGCAGAAACGCCATCCCCCTGCATCCCGAAATACCAAAGGGTGGCGGCGGCTTCAGCACGGGTCACCGATCGCTTCGGCTGCAACAACGTTGTAAAGCCAAATGCCCGTCGAATATTTGCCTGATCACCATTCTGATAATCTGCTAACACGGCTCTGAGTGCCAACGGATCAATCCGGGCTGTGTCTTGAAAGCCCCAGGTTTGTTGCACCGCATCCAGGGTGGCGAGGGGCAACTTTTGCCGCAAATCCAATGGTACTTTCCAGGCTAACAACACTTCACGGGTTAAGGGCGTGTCTGGTCGGAACAACACCGCTGCTAGGTCACCACTGAGGGCACTGGGTAAAATTCCAGCTTCGGCTAATCCTTGGATGGCGGCAAAGTCAGCATCGTTCCGGGGCACATCACGGAAACTGGGTTGAGCCGTTTCCACGGCGAGGCGAAGCTGACGGGCAGGGCGGGTGGCATTCAGCCGATTGTTGGCCGCGACTAACCAACGGGCAAATTCGCGGCGGGTGATGGGTTTGTTTGGCTCAAACGGTTGGCCAGCAGCAGTTTTGCTATTTCCACTGCTGGTCTCGGTGACTAACACCCCCAGATTGGCTAAGTCTTGGATGTAGGGACGTAACTGCTGGGGGGCTTTGCTCAGGTCGCTGAAGGTTTGTGCCGTGGCAGTTGGGACAGGACTGGCACCGCCTACAGCGGGACTGGGAGTGGTAGACAGACCGGATGAGGGACTGGCACCGGGCAAGATGGGGCCAATGAAGTCGGGGTTGCCCGGTTGGGGACTATCGGTGGCAGAGGGACTGGGACTGGGACTCGCTTGGGCGATCGCCCCTCCATCCGCTGGAGCTAATTGCAAATCTAATTGCAAATAATGAATGGTGAATTCGGTGCTGCTATCTGACCGAAAGTTGCGGAAATTATTCAGTTGCCGGGGCGGGGTGGTGACGATGACTTGCAGCCCATCCCGCTGGGCGACTAGGCTATCGGGCGGGGAGGTGGGGGTGCGGCTTAACCGTTCCCAACCTTGGCTTTGGAATGTTTGTTGATAAAAGTTACGAATGGCATCCACCGAGTCAGGGGTGTTCCAACGGGTCACTTTAGCGACGGCGACAGTGGTGGCGGTGCTAGCGGTTTGGCTAGCGGGAAAAATGGTCTTGTCTTGAATCGGTAAACCGCTGACCAGTTTGGCGTTGGGGTAGCGGGGAATGTCTGCCGGAATGTCTGCGTCCAGTTGGGTGACTGGATTTGGCGTAGGCGAATTGGCGGACGCGCCACCAAAAACGGCTGGACTGGCTTGCAATTGCGGATCAGCGGCGAACGATCGCTGCAATGCCTCACTACTGGAACTGTTGGCACACCCTGTAGCGGTTAACAGGATCGCGATCGCCCAGAGGGGTGACCGTAAAGGGCGCGATCGCGATTGTTTGTGCGCTGAGATTGCCATAGTCGAAAATGTTTTGCCCAAACCCGTTGCCTTTAGTTGCCTTTAACTATGCTTACAGTCAACCCTGACCGTGCTTATCGTCACTTGCGATCAAATCGTCACTTGCGATCAACTGCCGATCAACATGAGGGTTAAAACCAACATGGGGGTTAAAACCAATATGAGGGCTAAAACATGAACAATTCGCAACCATTCAGATGCGATCGCTCACATTCGCTGTATGTTCTCCCCCAAATTAACCCGTGGCCAGGTAACGACGACAGCTAGGGAGATTCGCCCAAGTTTGATGTTTACAAGTTTCATGTTTAATTGTAACTACCTTGAGGTGTAACCGTTCACATCCCCCCCGGTAAAGCCTGTCGGTACCAACTTCTTGCCCTCGCTCTTGCCTGAATTTCCCTTGGGCTATACCTTCTCCCTCGCCAGGAGTGAACGGTTACACCTTGAGTGATAGTTGCGCGTCCACTGTGCGGTAAAGTGGCAATATGTATGATGATGATAAACCGATAGTTTTAACCACAGAGACCGATCCCGACAGTTCTCTGAATCCAACTGGGGCAGATGGGGCTGAGTTAGCCAAGCCTGACCCTCAGTTGATGTTGGAGTGGTTGGAATCTCCCGACAGTCAGCAGCGGATGCTGGCGGCGCGTGCCTTTTGTGAGTTGCAACTGGAAGCCGCCATTCCTCATCTCATTCGGCTGCTGACCGATACGTGCCCGTTGATTCGGGTCAGTGCAGCCTATGCGTTGGGGCGTAATCCTAGCCCTGATGCCGTTGAACCACTGATCGATCAGTTGGAATCAGATTTTAATGGCTATGTCCGCAAAGGTGTGGTGTGGGCATTGGGCAATTGCCGCGATCGCCGCTGTTTGCCGCCCCTCATTGATGCCCTCAAAACAGACATCGCCGCCGTGCGCCTGTGGGCAGCTAGTTCCATTGGTCAAATGGCAACCGTGGGCTATGACGCAATCATCAGTGCCATGCCTGCGGTAATCCACGCGCTTCGTCAAGACCCCGTACCCGTTGTTCGCAGTAATTGTGCCTGGTCAGTGGGGCAACTTTGCCGGGAACTGCCGTCTAATGTGGTCTACGCAACGGCAGTGGACGCACTGATTGAGGCATTAGTGGAAGATGAAGACATGGGTGTGCAGGAAGATGCCCGTGCCTCACTCCTAAAGCTGGGTGATCCGCGTGCTTTACAAATTATTGAGGAGTTGGAGCAGGAAGGCTTTTTGTAAGTCAGTATCAGAACAAAACCTGCCAGTCCTGCTTAAGGCTACACCAAGCGTAGGTTGCTGACCCACAGAATCTGCCTTGTATCGCATTCCCAACTGAGTTACAAACCCAACTGAGTTACAAACAACGCGAGGGATTTGCGGATTAACGCGGATTAATTTAATGCGGATTAATAATGTATCCACACCGTCAACTCTAGGGACACGGCAATGCCCATTCATGTCAGGTTAAGGTTTCAGGGAAGATGTCAAAGATTAAATTGATATAGCGATAATCCTGTAGGGGCGAAGCATTCCGGGAGTTATCTATGAACTTGTCCAAAAATCATGGCCGGAATGCTATGTGCAAAGCACAGGCAAGGCCAACGCCCCTACACCTTGCGGGACCATCATAGATGTTGCCCTACACCTGTTGGTTATCAACCGATTCGAGGAAGCCTTCAATCTGTTTGACACCTAGACCTTTTGCTTAACTTGACACCTATGGGCAATGCCGTGTCCCTACGGCTGTTACGGGTATGTTATTTTTCCGCAAGTCCCCAGGCAAGCAGTGGGCGCAGCCCGCAACGCTTTTTCCCTAGAGGGATGTGAACGGTTACGTTGCAATATTTGCAATATTTGCAATATTTACGTAAATTTACGTAATTAGATATTTGCGATTAGATATTTGCGTAGGGGAGCAACAAAACTGTGGAGATCCGCACGAATGATTACACTGTAACTTATGATCCAGACTCAGCCACAGTAGTCATCCGTGGTTTTCTGAGGCTAGAGGGCGTGGATGGCTATCAACCCGTGATGGATCTGTTGCTCACAGCGGCTGAAACGGCTGAAACCTGTATAGTCGATCTACAGGAGCTAGAGTTTCTCAACAGTTCTGGCATCAGTATGCTGTCGATGTTTGTGGTGAAAATCCGCCAACGCGGCAACATTCACCTAACGTTTCGGGGGTCGGATCAAATTCTTTGGCAAACCAAATCGCTGAAAAATCTCCAACGGTTGATGCCTAGCTTAAATCTAGAATTTGCCTAATTCACAAGTTGCCTCACTCCCAATTCAACCAATCCCAATTCAACCGATTCCTTATCCGTCTGACTGAATACAATCTGCTACAACCATCCACCGTAGAATCTAGGTTTCAGATCATAAGTTAGATAATTTGTTAGCCCCGTAATTTAGTGTAGTTAGCTGACTCAGACTGCCAACCGCTTAAATTCCTGGGCGATCGCAGGGTTGTACGCTCTCCACCCCTTCCCCACTGGTTAGGCATTCCCTATGGCATGGCTGAATCAACTCAGCATCAAGTCCAAACTGATCATCATTCTGCTGACCGTTAGCAGCATTTCCATCCTCGTCACGGCCTACCTGGGCTATCGCAACGGCCAAGCCAACCTTACCGATCGCGCCTTCAGCCAACTCACCAGCCTGCGTGCCTCCAAGTCGTACCAAA
>CAZJZR010000062.1:6635-11086 GCA_964550475.1 uncultured bacterium | reverse complement strand
CGTAGTAGATCTTGCCCTGGCGACCTTGGCGACTGGCGGGCGGCGATCGCCACCCTAGGGCTTCCTGCAACACTTCATTAATCACTGAGGTGGAGACGCGCCGCTGGTGTTGTTCGGCGGCATTGTTAACCAAGGCGAGGATCTTCTCGACCCGTTGCCCGGTCATGGCACTGACGAAAATAGTTTCTGCCCAATCGACAAAATTCAGCCGATCCTTGACCAACCGTTCGTATTCGTAAATCGTGTTGCTGTCTTTCTCAATCAAATCCCACTTGTTGATCACCAGCACACAGGCGCGACCCTCTTCCTCAATCCGTCCCGCCAGCTTTTGATCCTGCTCAGTTACGCCATCCACCGCATCAATCACCAGCAGCACCACATCCGCCCGCCGCATGGCTTTGAAGGCGCGATTGATGCCGAAAAATTCCGGGCCGTATTCCACATTTTTTTTCTTGCGGATGCCAGCGGTGTCGATTAAGCGATAGACCTGACCATTGCGTTCCACCACCGTGTCGATCGCGTCCCGTGTCGTCCCAGAGATCGGGCTGACGATCGCCCGCTTGTCTCCCACAAAGGCGTTGAGCAAACTGGATTTGCCCACATTGGGGCGACCGACGATCGCCACCCGAATCTCGGTGCGTTCTTCCAGTTGATCGGTGGGGGGCAGGTAGGGGATCAGGCTGTCCAGCAGTTCCCCGGTGCCGTTGCCGTGGATACCCGACACGGGAAAGGGTTCGCCCAAGCCCAGTTGCCAAAATTCTGCCGCCTGCGCCAACCCCTGATCGGGGGATTCGCACTTGTTCACGGCCACCAACACGGGTACGGTCTGTTGCCGCAACCAGTTGGCAATTTCCAAATCCATCGAAGTCGGCCCCGTTTGTCCATCCACCACCAAAATTGCTGCGCTGGACTCAGCCAATGCCGCCATCGCTTGCTCCCGAATCAGCGGCAAAAATTCTGTTTCGTCGTCAAAGACTAACCCGCCCGTGTCTACTAACAAAAATTCCCGATCGCTCCAAAAGGCTTCTCGGTAGGTGCGATCGCGGGTGACCCCTGGCTGGTCATAAACAATCGCCTCCTGACCGCCAGCGATGCGGTTCACAATGGTAGACTTGCCCACATTAGGGCGACCGATAATGGCAACAACGGGCAGTGGCATAGAAAACGCTGCAATCAACACAGCGGAGGAGTGGCAAACCTCCACTATACCTAAAAATGCCATGACTCCACAAGATCACGAGTCCACCAGTTCTTGTTGCAACGCGGTTTTCCGACTTTCAAAAAACTTAGAGACGGCATCCGTGACGGTTTGCAGCGCGTCGGCATTACAGGCTGCCAAAAAGTCCGGTGCCGACAGTTGCCCCCGGAAGAACTGTTTGGCTTTTTCCAGCAGGGCGCGAGTGCCTGCAAAACCGAGCGATTTGACCAGATAGGTGGCTAGGGGTGAATTGCGCGTGTCGTAGAAAAAGTCCCGACTGCGGCCTTTGTCCAGCAGTTCCAGCACTTCTGCTTCCAAGTCGGTTTCCGGTGGCTGAACGGTGGAGACTGCGGGTAGCAAGGTTTCCCAGCGTCCGGTGGCTCCGTCTCCCAGCGACAATTCACCAATTAGGGTAGACAGGGGAATGTCCTGCCCTAGCCGCAGAGAGAGGGCTTCTAGGATGGCGATCGCCGCCAGTTTGCTGCCCAGATACAACCGAGCTACGGCAATGTTGTAATTGGTGCGATCGACCCACCGCTGATAAGTGTCCAGATCCGGCTCATCTTGAAAGCGGCGAAACACCAACTCACCACTGAGTCGATGCATCATGGCTTCCATTTTTTCCAAGGCCAAGCGGTATTGCCGCACGGTGTAGGAATTGGGATGTTTGAGGGATGGATTGGTTTCTGGCAGCAAACTCCAGGTGTTATCTAAAAACCGTGCCGCGCTGACATCGGCAAAGTTTTCCACGTCCCGATTCGCCATCTGCACCGATCGCTTCACCACGGTGATCAACTCAGCATCACTCAACCCCAAGTCAAATTTTTGATTGGCTTGAATTAACCGGTGGTGCAGTAACTCGCTGGCGGTCAAACCATCGGGCGATTTGGAACGAAAGGGTACAGTAGCTTCAATGCAGGCGATGATTTGGGCTAAGACGGGCATGGAGAGTAACCCCGACATCGCCTTGGTGGCGACTACGGCACTGAGAAACTCATTTTGCCCACCGAGGGGAGACAGAGCTTGTTGGGGTTGGAAGCCAAAAATCATCGCCACCATGTCGGCATAGGGGTCTTGCGCCAACTCATGGGCATCCCGCAGGCGCAATTTACCGTGGACTTCCTTAATGGATGAAGCGACGTAAAAACTCAGGTTCACACTCAAGTATTCATCGACCTGAATGTAAACTAAGTCGTGAAACAGAGCCGCTACAACCTCGATCTCGTCCCCATTTTCACTCAGTTCAAAGATATGCTTTGGCACATGGTAGTAGCGATTGGGCCCCGTCATGCATTCCACAATCAACTCCGCCAGATCAGCCAACTGCTCTGGCTCCGCCACAACCCCAAGCTGTTCCATCGACCAGCTTAAGCGTTCAATACATTGTTGTTGCGCGTCCTCTAAATCCAGCATAGGTTCTTGGCTGTGCTTGGATTACAGTATACGCTGACTCTTGAGTGCTGAGACGGTTGCTGAAAAGATTAATTTGGGATTTGTGGCAGTCAGCGACACGGATGCGTGACATGGATGGTTGGTTGGCTGTCCGAACCATCCCCCAGCCAACCCGATACCTTGGGGTGCAGTTCCCCCCAATCACCCCGCTTCATCCACCGGATCACCGTCTGTGACTGTCCGGGCAGCAGTGTTGGCGAGTTGATCCACCTGTTCGTTCAGCGGGTTGCCTGCATGACCCTTCACCCAGTGCCAATTGACGGTGGCGATCGCCTGATGCCGTTCCAAGGCGTGCAACAACCGTTCCCACAGATCACGGTTTTTCACGGGTTGCTTGTTGGCTGTCCGCCAACCGTTCTTTTTCCAGCCCTTGACCCATTTGGTAATGCCATCGCGGACGTAGGAACTGTCGGTATACAGGTCTACGGCACAGGGGCGGGTGAGGGCTTCTAAGGCGGCGATCGCCGCCCACAGTTCCATGCGGTTATTGGTGGTATCGCGAAACCGTCCACTGATTTCCTTGCGGTGGGAGCCGTATTGCAAAATGGCCGCCCACCCCCCAGGGCCAGGATTGCCAATGCAGCCCCCATCGGTATAAATCACAACGACATTGCTGCTGGAATCCTGTGTACTCGTCTTGGAACGTGGCTGAGAGCCTACATGATTCCGATCTGCATCAGTCGAATTATCAGTCGAATTCGCCATGTCGCGAGTCAGTGAGGGGGTTGCAGGGAGTGGGCGATCGCGGTTAGTCATGATGGTCAGGCAGAATGGGTTGGGCAATTCCAGGGTATTTTACAGCCACTGGTGGTGATGTCAGGATAGCCTACAGTTCTCAGGACTTCTGACTGATCACCGCCTGGCGCAAATTGCCCTGATGCTGACTCAGCAGCGTTTCGGCGGTGGTGCGATCCACGCCTGTCCAGTGCATTAACAGTGCGAGTTTTACCGATCGCCCACTTTGTTCCAGCAACACCCCCGCGTCATCGCGGCTCAGGTCGGTGAGGTCTTGCAGGATGCGGAGGGCGCGATCGTGCAGCTTTTTGTTCGTCACCGCCACATCCACCATGCGGTTGCCATAGACCTTACCTAACCGCACCATCACCCCCGTGGAGAGGATATTCAACACCAATTTGGTGACCGTGCCCGCTTTCAGACGGGTGGAACCGGCTAGGATTTCTGGCCCCGTGAGCAACCGAATATCCACATCAGCCGCACAACTCACTTGTTCCGCTGGCACGCAGGCGATGAAGACGGTGGTGGCTCCCCGTTGCCGTGCCGCCTGTAACGCGCCATGGACAAAGGGTGTGGTGCCGCCAGCGGTGATCCCCACCACCACATCCAAGTCAGTGATGTGCCGCTGGGCGATCGCGCTGACTCCATCTTCCGTCCGGTC
Source organism: uncultured bacterium (assembly GCA_964550475.1). Classification (GTDB taxonomy): domain Bacteria; phylum Cyanobacteriota; class Cyanobacteriia; order CAIUCS01; family CAIUCS01; genus CAIUCS01. The sequence goes on along the minus strand of CAZJZR010000062.1, from coordinate 7,040 downwards.
TTCCAAATCTTCCGAACTGCGGACTAAGGCTCCGGCTCCTCCCGCAATGATCCCCTGTACCAACTCTGGCGGGGTGCAAAACGTGGGGGGACATTCCGCCGCATCTAATACGCCCAATCGCCCACTGGTGCCTGCCCCAACATAAAATAACCGTCCACCATTTCGCAATGCGACTGTGGTCAAGTCGATTGCCTGGGCGATCGCCTCCCTAGCGTTGGCAATGGCGGCGATCGCCTTGGCATCTTCCTGGTTAAACAGATCAACAATTTCCAGCGACGACAGTTGATCTAAATTACTGCTGCTGGGATTAACTTGTTCGGTGAGTAAATGACCACGTTGCTCAAGTTGTTGCATGGGGGAGTGGGGAGTGGGTGGGTTCGGGAGTTTGGGAGTTTGGGAGTTTGT
>CAZJZR010000062.1:0-6492 GCA_964550475.1 uncultured bacterium | reverse complement strand
GGGTGTTCGGGAGTTTGGGAGTGGGTCAGTGGGTGATGTTGGGTGGGCTGATCTACTCATCTACTCACCCACTCATCTACCCACGTTCTCCGCCTACAGCAAGCCTTCCAACCGTCGCCGGAAACTTTCCAATTCGGGGTCGAGGGTGGTTGGCGGTTCGTCGAGTTCTGCTGGCTGGGTCTGATTGAGTTCCCAATCGGTTTCGGTGCGGTTGCTTTCGGGGGGAACTAATAGGAGCCGTTCTAGGTCGTTTTGGGGGATGAAGCCGGAGGGGACAAATTGGCAGTCGTAACCAGCGGATGTGCAAAAGTCTTCCACTTCGACTTGATCGATCGCTTCAACGCTGGGGGAGAGAAAATCTTGTGCTTCTAGCAGGAGGGCGTAGCGTGTGGCATCGTCTTCCGATTCAAACATCAGGACAATGTTGCGATCGCCCACGCTCAGGGTATGAATCCCTTCGTTTTCAGTACCAGCATTGAACAACAAAACAAATACACGCATGGATGCCAACGGTTACGAGTAGAACATTACGATTTAGACGGTGCTGCAAAAGTTATTTTTTTGTGCGCGGAGGGCAGAGAAAATCGACCTTCTAGCCACCTTTTCAAACAACCTCTTAGAACAATGGTGAATGGGAGTGCGGATCGGCGAATCCCAATGATTCGCTACAGTCAACTTTCATTATCTCCAGTCAGCGTACATAAATCTGATTTTCAAATCTGATTTTCATGTGGGTAAATCTCCCCGCCTGCCTGAGACACAGTTTATGATTGAGTATCTGGATACGGGTGGTTTAAGGCTATAGTGGCATTGATTAATTGCCCGTTGACTGCCAATTGATTGCCGATTGATTCCCAGTTGATTGCCAGCGTTTTACGCAAATCCCGGATCGACATCAGCCTAACAGCACCGTCGGCTGTTGTTGCCATTTTGTGAGGTAAGTATGCCCCTCTACCACGGCCCTGAGAAAAAAAACAGTGGAGACAAATCCAAGCCGTTGCGACTCGCCCCTAGTAAACGGTGGCGATCGCTGACCTATATTGGCATTCCGGTTGGTGCGGCCTTAGTGGTAGGGGCGATCGGCGGGGTACTGCTGCTGCGGAATTATGTATACGAAGAATTAGCTCCGCAGGTGAGCACGGCTCTGACCAAACTGATCCAACGTCCGGTGAAGGTGGGGGCAGTGGAAGCGTTTTCGCTGACGGGGGTGCGGTTTGGGGCTTCCGAGGTGCCCGCTACGCCGACGGATCGCGATCGCGCTACTGCCAAAGCCGTTGATGTGCGGTTTAACCTGTTATCGGCCTTGTGGACGCGCACCATCGCCATGGATGTCACCTTGGTGCAACCACAACTGTATGTAGAACAGGATCCGGATGGCCAATGGCTGAAGACCAAACTGGCAGAACCTGAACCACCGGGATGGCTGAAGCAAGAATTGGACGCACTGCGGTTGCAAGATGCCACAGTAACAGTGCTGTCTCGGACGCGGCAAGGGACGTTGGCGGAACCTGTGGAGCTGTCCCAAATCAACGGTTCGGCGGATCTGACCTATGCGGTGGCGGGGGGAACCCTGCTGGACAACAATCCCATCGATCGCGTCAACTTTGATGCCAAGGCAAAGTTGGGCGATCGCGCCAGTAAGCAACTGGGCAATCTGACGATTAAAGGCGAATTTGTCCCCACAGGCCAGCGGTTAGCCCTGACCCTGCAAGGGGAAACCTTACCCCTGCCAACCCTAGCGCGAGTGGTCGGCGCGCCAGTGGAGGTGCGATCGGGGGAACTGAACACCAGCTTAGAAGCCCGATTCCAAGCCAACCAACCCGCCAACCTGCGCGGACGGCTAAGTGTGGATGGCGTGACGGCTAAAGCTGCTGGCCTACCCCAGTTGATGACGGGGATCCAAGGGAATTTGCGCTTCCGGGATCAACTGATCATCGTGGAAGAGGGGAAGGCGGTGTATGCCACAGTGCCGATCCAGCTTGCGGGATCAGTGCACTTGGCTCAAGGCTACAATTTGGGCATTCAAGTCAAACCGACCAACCTGGCAACGGTAGCCAAAAACTGGGGAGCAAAATTACCGATCGCCTTAGCCGGTGAAGCCAAAGCAGACCTGAAGGTGCTAGGGCCGATTGCCAAACCATTTCTAACGGGCACCCTTGCCGCTACCAAGCCCGTACAAATTGACAAGTTAACCTTCAGCACGCTGCAAGCAACCCTGCAAGCCAATCCCCAAACCGTTGTCCTCACCAATATGCAAGCGATGCCCACGGTGGGGGGACGGATTACCGGACAAGCACAACTGCAATTGGGACAAACGCCTCGGCTGATCTCCGATCTGCGTGCCGATCGCGTGCCAGGGGATGCGATCGCCAGTCTCTACGGCAAAAAGCCAGACTTTACCATTGGGCCAATCACTGCGCGGGTGCAAACCGTTGGCTCGCTGCCCCTAACTGCGGCGGCTCCCCCGTCACCGGGCAAGGTGACCACACCTTCCGCTTCAGTGACACCAAAAGCAGCGGAACCCCTGCGGAGCCTCGTGCAGTGGCAAGCTCCCCTCGGCACTTACCCCACCAGTGGCGAAGCCTTAATCAGTCAAGGCAATGCCCTCTTGCGAAACTTGGTCATGCGGGTGGGTGGCGGCAGTTTAGTCGCCCAAGGTCGGGTGGTGGGCGATCGTTGGCAAGCCGCCGTTCAAGCCAATCAACTCAACCTCTACCACTTCTCCAAAGACCTACGCGGCCAACTGAATGGGCAGTTCACCGCCGCAGGCCGCACCACCTCCTTCCGGGCAGCGGATATTCAGGGTCGCGGGCAGTTGAATCTTAGCCAAGGCTTGGGAGCGATTAACCAACCCATTGCCGCCATGGTGGGATGGGATGGCAAAACCATTCAAGTCCAACAGGCCAAAACCAATGGTCTCGAAGCTCGCGGCTTAATCTTCACCCAACCGAATCCCCAAGGTACGCCAACCATTAGTCGCTTCGATTTGGCGGTACGAGCCAGTAACTATCGGCTGCGGGATTTGGCGATGCAGCTACCTGCTGGGGTTGATCTGCGGGGACGGGCAGATATGGCGGCACGGATTACCGGAACGCCAGCAGCTCCGAATGTGGCCGGACAGTTACGCCTGCGGAATTTAGGGGTGAATCAAATCGCCTTTGAACCTGTGATGCAGGGGGCGGTGCGGTTTACCACGGGGCAAGGGGGCGAGTTGACGGTGAACGGTCAGCGCGATCGCATCGCCCTTAGCCTTGATCGCAGCAATAAACCCCAATCCTTTGATATCCGCTGGGATCAAGCCACTGCCGTTGGTCGTACCCAGGGCGATCGCCTCGCCGTTTCTGTCACCAGTTTTCCCATTGCCGCCCTAGGGCTGCAAACCCCCAGCACGCCCACCGTTGCCACCGCTGGCAAACCAGGGGCGATCGCCACCGCCAGCACCAAACCCGCTGCTCCCCTAGCAGGTCTGCCGCTGCGTGGCTCCCTGTCTGGGGTGTTTAACCTCAACCTATCGCAAAATAACGGCACAGGCAGCATTGCCGTCGCCAAACCCAGCCTTGGCCATATTCTGGGCGACCAATTTACCGCCAACTTTGACTTTGGCAAAGACTTCTTCAAGCTGAACCAAGGCGAACTACGCTTGGGCGAGAGCCGCTACGCCATGACCGGACAGTTCCGCCAAGGGGCTGAACCTGCCTTTAAGGGACAGGTGGAGGTGAAGCAGGGGAATGTGCAAGACATTCTTAAAGCCATGCAGTGGTTTGACCTGACCGACATTGCCAGAGGGTTGCAACCTCCCGTTTATACGGGTACAGCCACCACCGTTGCCCCGGTCGCTGTGGATGTAGCCAATGCGCCCTTGATCAACCAACTGCGGCGACTGGTGGAAATCCAAACCCTGTTAGCCCAGCAGCAAGCCCGTCGGCGAGAACTGTCCCCCTTGCCAGAACTCAACACCTTGGCCGGAAATTTTGGCGGCAAAATTGACCTCGCTGCCTCACTTAAGTCGGGGTTGAAGGTGGACTTTAACCTGCGCGGTCAAGATTGGACGTGGGATACCTATAAGGCTAGTCAAGTGTTAGCCACGGGGCGGTTTGAGAATGGCATCCTCACCCTGACTCCGTTGCGAATTCAGTCCGACCAAAGTTTGCTGGCCTTCTCTGGACAAGTGGGGGGGGATGCTCAGTCCGGGCAGTTGCGGATGGAGAATGTGCCCGTGCAAGCCATTCAGGCGATTGTGCCCCTGCCACTGAACATGACCGGAAATCTCAATGGCTCAGCCGTGCTGTCCGGCAGTTTTGCCAACCCTCGCGCCAGAGGGGTGCTGACTCTGGATCAGGGCACGTTGAACCAAACGCCAATCCAAACGGCTCAGGCGGGGTTCAGCTATGGCGACTCCCGCCTCACCTTTGATGGGAAAGTGCAAGTCTCTAGTCCCGAACCGCTGACGATCCAAGCCAGTGTGCCCTATCAAATGCCGGTCAAAGGTTCCCTCCCCCCCGCCAGCGACCAACTCAGTTTGGATGTGAATGTGCGGAATGAGGGCTTGGCGTTGCTCAACCTGCTGACCCAAGGGCAAGTATCTTGGGAGAAAGGGCAGGGGCAGGTGAATCTGAAGGTGGCTGGCACGACCCACAAACCGATCGCCACCGGGACGGCGAATTTCACCAATGCGGTGATTCGGGCACGGGCGTTGCCGGAACCGATGACCGATGTGACAGGAACGGCGAAGTTTGATGGCGATCGCATCCGGGTAGACAGTTTGCAAGCCAAATTTAGTGGTGGCACGCTGGCGATGAATGGCGTGCTGCCGATTGTTTCCTTAAGCACCACTAGCAACGACTTCAGTCCGCTGACCTTGACCATGCAAAAACTGGCTCTTAATCTCAAGGGCTTGTATCGCGGTAAGGCCGATGGGCAAGTGCAGGTGATCGGGAGTGCACTACAACCCTATATCACCGGGCAGATCAATCTGGCCGATGGCAGCATTTTCCTGCCAGAGGGTGGGTCGGCTGCCGTTGCAAAACAGCCGACAACCCAAGCCAATTTCTTTAGCCCACCGGAATTTAGGGATCTCAAGTTGGTGGTGGGCGATCGCGTCCAACTGGCAATGCAACCCATTTTGGCTTTCCGGGGCACTGGGGAACTCACCCTGAATGGCCCGTTCGACAACATTCAGCCCAATGGCACCATTAATGTCCGCTTTGGCCAAGTCAACCTGTTGTCCTCCCAGTTCACCTTGGTGCGAACTCGTCCTAACACCGCCCGCTTCATCCCCAACCGGGGGTTGGATCCGGAGTTGAATATTCAGCTTAAAACCTCCTCCACCGAAGTCACCCGTCGCCCCATCCAATCTCCCAACTCCTCGGAAATTGCCGATGTTTCGGCGACCAATTTGGGGGCATTGCAAACAATTCGGATTTTTGCCACGATTGAAGGCCCCGCCAGCCAATTGTTGGAACGTCTCACCCTCAGCAGCAGCCCTGCCCGCAGTGAAACTGAGTTATATGGCCTGTTGGGTTTTGGCGGCTTAGCCAGCGGCGTTGACCCGTCCAACGGCACCTTAGCCCTAGCGAATTTAGCGGGGTCTACCCTGTTCAACTTGGGCAATATCCAAGCCTTAGTCGGGGATGCGATCGGCTTGAGTGAGTTCCGGCTGTTCCCAACCACCATCCGCCAAGACAAGGACGGCAAGCGCACTAGCCAAAACCAAACTTCTGCCCTCGACCTTGCGGCTGAAATTGGCTTTGATCTGCCGCGTGGGTTTTCTTTCTCGGTCTTGCAGGTGTTAACTGCCGATGTACCCACCCAATTCAGCATCCGCTATCGGGTCAATGACAACTTCCTGATTCGGGCTTCCAGCGACTTCGCCGGTGATGAACGCGCCGCCATTGAATACGAAGCCCGGTTCTAACCATAACTGCAAATAATTCACTGGTAACCGTTCACACGCCGACAGACCGTTAGCTCATTGTGGCAGGTGATGGAAAATCCCCGACCCGCGATCGCTCTGAGAAACACACTTGTGGCATTGCCAAATATCGAATCATTGTGCAACTCAATCACAATGTTATCCACCCGATGCAGCCAAGCCTCGACATGATCGGCAAAGATCACCGCTTCCGTGCCCTCCACATCCATTTTCAAAATCGAAATCCGCTCATCGCCCGATTGGCGCAGCAGTTCGGCAATATCGACAGCCATCAAGCTAGGCTGTTCATCCCCCTGGCATGGTCTGAACTGTCGGCTCCACTCTCGCCCATCGCGATAGGAGGTCTCTACGAGAGTGAGGGGTACCGGATGCGACCACACTGCGGTGTGCAAGGGACGCGCCGCCGCACCATAGGGGGCTAAATTTTCGCACAACAATTGGTAATTGGCCGGATCGGGTTCGACGGCAATCAGGTGACAGCCCGGAAACTGGGTCAGAAAATAGGCGGATGAATAGCCCACATTTGCCCCGCAATCTAGAATTAATCCCACACCAGTCAA
>CAZJZR010000061.1:6242-11096 GCA_964550475.1 uncultured bacterium | reverse complement strand
GTCAGGAATAGTTGGAGAAAATTGTCAAAACCTCGGAAAAAATCCCCAAAGGTATACTGCCGATTCTTGGCAATTTTGAAGGCAACAATGAAGAATCCAGCATTCAGTGGCCCGGCAATGACAACACTGCCAATTTGCCCTAGCACAGGAATAAAAGCCAAGACGAGATTAATGGCAAAGCTAACAAAAATGAAGCCAATAAATCCACCGCCATACTGTTTGAATAGTTCCCAACCCTCACCAAAATACTGGCCAATATTCACCGTGTAATCACGATTTGTTAAATCCGATGTCATATAAACTCAAAACTCCTGAATCACAACCAGTCTTGATTCAGACTACAGACTGGATTCAGGTTCGACACAGGAGCTTCAAAAAAATTTTCAATTCCTTGCAAATCTGCAAACGTTTTTAGTATTGGCAAAACTACGATCACGTTGGGGCGATGACAGAACTAACTGACGGGACTAATTGGGCGTTGAAATGTTGCGCGAAATCGTCGGATTGGCGGCGATTCCTGATCCCAATAATCCTCAAAGCTGACCAGCGATAATCCCGCTTCGACGAATTGCAGCACTTCGGATTTGAGCAACGGATAGGGCAATTGTCCCGGTGGATCGGTGGTATCGCGGCCTCGGCTAATCACCAGCAGTTGCCCACCGGGGGCGACACAATCGGCGATCTGTTGGAGGGCTTGCGATCGCAGTGAGTCTGGCAATGCCTGCAAGGTATAGGCTTCTAAGACAAAATCAAACGCTTGGTGCCAGTCAGGTGGCGGCTTTAGCACGTCCCCCACCACATACTGGGCAGCGGAGTGGGGGAAGCGATCGCGGCACCAGGCGATCGCGGTCGGGGAAATGTCGAAACCCACCACCCGAAAGCCGCGTCGCTGTAACTCCTCCACATCATCCCCCACCCCACAGCCCACCGTCAGAGCCGTTCGCCCCGCCCCACTGATCTTGTTGGACTCCAGCCAAGCCACCAGATTGGGATTGGGTTGCAACTCCGCCCACGGCACCGTCGCATCACCCGCCTTGGCTGAAGCATAGAGGGCTTCAAACCAAGCCAACGGTTGACCAGCGGCTTGGTACTGCTGAGCCAGGGTTCTGACGTAGGTGCGATCGGGGGACATGGCTGATTCTGGGTTCTTAACTGGGGGATTTGCAGATTAATGCAGATTAATTTTGTCTGCACACCGCTTAGGTGACGGACACGGCAATGCCGTGTCCCTACAGCTTTTCGGTGATCCGCCGCATGGCCTCTTCCACATTTTCCCGACTGTTGAAGGCGGAAATGCGGAAATAGCCTTCCCCGGATGCGCCAAAGCCCGATCCCGGTGTGCCCACCACATTGGCCGTCTGCAACAGCTTATCGAAGAAATCCCAACTGGAGAGGCCATTGGGGGTTTTCACCCAGACATAGGGCGCGTTCACCCCACCGTACACCGCCAAACCTGCGGCGGTCAGCTTCTCCCGAATGATCCGGGCATTTTCCATGTAGAAGTCAATTAACCCCTTCACCTGGGCTTGGCCTGCGGCGGAATACACCGCCTCTGCACCGCGTTGGACGATGTAGGATACGCCATTGAACTTGGTGGACTGGCGACGATTCCACAACTTCCACAGTTCCACGTCGGAGCCGTCGGCGGCTTTAGCAGTCAAGCTTTTGGGCACAACGGTGAGAGCGCAGCGGGTGCCCGTAAAGCCAGCATTTTTGGAGAAAGAGCGAAACTCGATCGCACAGTCCCGTGCCCCTGGAATTTCGTAAATCGAGTGGGGCAGGCTGGGATCGGTAATAAAGGCTTCGTAGGCGGCATCAAAGAAGATGATCGAGCCGTTGGCCTTGGCGTAATCTACCCAGGCTTGTAGGTGTTCCTTGGTGGCCGTTGCCCCGGTGGGATTGTTGGGGAAACAGAGGTAAATCAAATCCACCTTTTGGCTGGGAATGGTGGCGGTGAAGTTGTTCTCAGCGGTGATCGGCAGGTAGACCAATCCACCATATTCGCCCGCTTCGTTGGCATCTCCCGTATGTCCAGCCATCACGTTGGTGTCTACATAGACGGGGTACACGGGATCGGTGACGGCAATCGAGTTGTTGTCGCCGAAGATGTCCAAAATATTGCCCGTGTCGCACTTGGAACCGTCGGAGATGAAGATTTCCGAGGCATCCACGTCGCAACCCCGTGCCTGAAAGTCATGGCTGGCAATCTTTTCCCGCAACCACCCGTAGCCTTGTTCGGGGCCATAGCCGTGGAAGGTGGCGCGATCGCCCATATCCGCGATCGCCTGCACCATCGCGGCTCGACAGGCTTCCGGCAACGGCTCCGTCACATCACCAATCCCCAGACGAATAATCTTAGCCGTGGGGTTGGCCTCTGCAAATGCATTCACCCGACGGGCAATTTCTGGGAACAAGTACCCAGCTTTCAGCTTTAAATAATTGTCGTTAATCGTGGCCATGGTGGATTGGTAGGGCTGAAGGACAAACGCTACAAGAGAACGCAACAGATTAGTTTACCCTTTCCCGGTGGTCGGGTTCACCTCTTTTGGCGAAATCGGGATAGCGAAATCGGGGTAGCGAAATCAGGGCAGCAACATCGGCCAATCATCGGATTGCTGTGCCCATGGCTGGACTTGCTATACTCAGGAGGGCGAAGCGGTTGTCCAGTTTCGCTTCACCCCATCAGCACCGCGATCCGCTACTCCCTAGCCAACCCTTGCCGTGTCGATTTCATCGCCATCCTCCTCGTCGCCATCCTCGGCTGCAACCAACTATCCGGTTCACCGATCCGACAAAGTCTCGGTGATTGCCCCGGATCTGTCAGGGGGCGGAGTGACCCGTGTATATTTGGTGGCCAGCATTTTGCAAGCGGCAGGCTATCCGGTGGAGGTGACGGGCTTTGCCTTTGGAGCCAAGGTGTATCCCGATCCTCCAGCCAATTTGGTGGTACGTCCCGTGTTCTATGACGAGGCGCGATCGCCCCTACCGCAAATCCAAACCCTCCTGCGCCAGATTGATGGCGATGTAATCTACGCCATCAAACCTAAACCCACCAGTTACGGCATCGCCTTACTGAAACAGGTGTTTTCCCGCTGCCCCGTTGCCGTAGACATCGACGATTGGGAACTCAGTTGGCTGGGGGGAGACAGCTACCGCTACCGCCCTAGCCCCAAGCAATTTTTCCGGGATGTATTCAAACCCGACGGCAGCTTACGCAAAGCCGACCATCCCCTGTATCTCCAATGGTTGGAACGCTTCGTTAAACGAGCCACTGCCGTCAGCATCAATACCCGATTTTTACAACAGCGGTTTGGCGGCACCTACCTACCCAACTGCAAAGACACCCAGCTATTTGATCCCAGCCGCTTTGATCCCCACACCAGTCGGGAAAAATACGGCTTGACGGGCTACCGCGTCCTGATGTTTCCCGGCACAGCCCGCCCCCACAAAGGTTTAGAAGATATCCTGTTCGCCATGGATCAGTTGAACTGGGCTGATCTGCGCTTAGTCATTGTCGGCGGCAGAAAACCCGATAATTATGAAGATCAACTGCTGGAACAGTGGGGACGTTGGATCATCAAAATTCCGCCCCAAGCCCCAGAAACCATGCCGGAAGTGGTCGCCGCCGCCGATGTTGTCGTCGTGCCCCAACGCGACAGCCCGATCGCCAAAGCCCAATTCCCCATCAAGCTGACCGATGGCATGGCCATGGCCAAACCGATTCTGACCACACGGGTCGGCGATATTCCAGAAATCCTCGGTGATGCTGGCTACTTAGTTGATCCTGGCAGTCCCGCCCAACTCGCAACGACCCTAGAGCGGATTTTTGCCGACTTCGATACAGCGACCCAAATTGGTAAAGCGGCCAGAGTTCGCTGTGAAAAGGACTACAGTATTGCTACGGCAGCAACGATTATGGCGGCTATCATGGAGCAATCTGTACATCGCACCATTTGACATACACGTTGAAACACACATTGACTCACTGAGCACGATCAACACCAATCAAGCAACAGCTAAGGGCGTGCGATCGCCATCACTAGCCATTTTTCCTTCATCCAACAGCCTGCATGTCATCCCGAAAACTATTATTCAACATCGCCCGTCGCTATCCGCTGCATATTCTGGCCAACATTGGCTTGGGATTTTCGGGCGCATTATTTAACGGGGTGAGTACAGCCCTGATTGTGCCAATTTTATTATCGTTATTGGGACAAGATGAAGTCTTAAAAAATGGTCCGCCTGTAATTCAACATTTGCTGCGTCCGTTTGGCCATTTACAAGGCGATACACGCCTTTATCTGATGGCCGCAGCCGTCTTATTTGTCATCATTCTCAAAAATCTCACCACCTATCTCAACTCCCTATCTTCCACTGCCTTAAATCGAGCTTTAACCTCTGATTTACAGGAAGAAGGCTTGAAGGTTTTATTTGATGTGGATTTGGGGTTTTATGCCAAAACCAGAGCCGGGGATTTGCTGAACACCGTTGGCGGCGAAATGGTACGAGCCTGTGGCACTATCACCGCTACCATTAGTCTGTTCGCCACCTCAATTACAATTTTTGTTTTTGCCGGATTATTACTATCAATTTCTTGGCAATTGACAGTAATTACTATCTTTTTATTGCCCTTATCGGGTTTGGGTAATCATTACTGGATTGTTCGCGCCAAGAAATATGGCAAATTGATTTCTGATCTGTCGAAAGATTATGCATCCAGCGTGGTGGAAGTGCTGAATGGCATTCGCTTAATTAAGGCGACAGGCAATGAAGCACGGGAATACAGCCGGGTGACTGGCTTCATCCGAGAACGGGAAAAAGTCCAGTTCCAATCTCAAATGAATTCCGCTGCCA
>CAZJZR010000061.1:2381-6142 GCA_964550475.1 uncultured bacterium | reverse complement strand
CGGATTGTATTTGCTGGACAAATTTCATCATTAGCGGCTGTTTTGCTCACCTATTTGGTGATTTTGCAACGGTTTTTACCCTTGATTGGTCAACTGAATGGGATTCGCAACACCTATGCCCGTTCAGCCGCTGCGGTGGATGTGGTTTATGACCTGATCCGCCGCGACAATAAGCCATTTATGGGCAATGGAACTGAGATTTTTACAGGCTTGAAACAGGACATTCGCCTAGAAAATGTCTGCTTTTCCTACCCAGGCCACTCGGATTTAATTCTGAACAATATTAGTCTGACGATTCCCAAGGGGACGACGTTGGCATTGGTGGGTTCCTCTGGGGCTGGCAAGTCTACCTTGGCGGATTTAGTGCCCCGGTTTTATGATGTCACCGCTGGCGCGATTCTGCTGGATGGAGTGGATTTACGGCAGTTTGATCTGCGATCGCTGCGCCAACACATGGGCATTGTCAGTCAGGATACGTTTTTGTTTAACGACACGGTACGCGCCAATATCGCTTACACCCGTCGTGATGCCACGGATGAGGAGATTATTCTGGCAGCGAAGCGGGCTAATGCCTATGAGTTTATTGAACGGCTGCCGGAGGGATTGGCCACCAGAATTGGCGATCGCGGCGTGATGTTATCCGGTGGGCAGCGGCAGCGGTTGGCGATCGCCCGTGCCCTGTTGCAAAACCCAGAAATCCTGATTTTAGATGAGGCCACCAGTGCCCTGGATACGGTGTCGGAGCGATTGGTGCAGTCGGCGATCGATGAACTCAGCCACGAACGCACCAGCATCGTGATTGCCCACCGCCTCTCCACCATCCAAAAAGCCAATCAAATTGCTGTTATGGAGCGGGGTCAGGTGGTCGAGCTTGGCACCCACCAAGAACTGTTAGCAAAAAATGGCCATTACACTCGACTGTACCGGATGCAATTTAAGGAGGTGCCGCCATCATCCGAACAATCGGAGGCGCGGCAACCCGTCAATGCCTCCTTTGCCAAAACCTCCTACGAAGTGCGAACACGACTCAGTTCCATGTTAGGTTCCTTGGGTTTAATTGTGGATGGGGTGGTCGATACCCCAGAGGAACAACTGGAACTGATTGAAGAAGCCTACGAATCGGCATCGGATTTGTTGAAACAACTGGAGTTACTGGAAAGCAGCTCCAAAGGTAATGGCGACCCATTCCCGCGATCGCCCCAGCCTCATGGAGAACTGTCGGACGCTACAACCTCTAACCCGACTAACAGCCATGACCTCTTCACGGAGACCACTACCGTGAGCAACGACGAATTCTAGCGGTCAGCAATTGTACCAGACTCAATAAAGGAAATTGCGGTTTTGCTTTGCCTCCAAGACCAAAATCATTCCGTATATTTCTCGCTTCTACAGCTAATGTTGTTCACAATATAGTGAAGGTCAAACGATTAATGCTCAACGATAAGGTCAGGTTGGGGACTGATCATCTTTTGATTAACGTGAGTTGATTAGGCCAAAAAGTTCAGGATGAACCTTTTATTTGATGCGACCCAGCCATTAATTAATATTAATTAAAAATATTAATTAAATTGTGATCGGTAAATTCTGATGCTCAAGGTGTGATTCACCGCTTTTCATATCTATGAAGTACAGTCAATTAGCGCAGGATCCTCAGTGGTTCTAAGGTTGGATGGTATGGGTATAGTTTCAGCAGATGTGAGGTTATCCCTGCAAATGTGACACAAAGCCAGACCCATCTGGTTGAGTTCCGCGACGTGTAGGGGCGGGTTTTGTCGTCCAATTAACAATCCTACCGAGAGTTTCTCGGCTAAACCCGCCCCTACATAGATTTATGGCTATGATTTATGGCTATGGTTTAGATCGATGAAAGGAACGATGAACAGAGGGGAGAATTGGCAACCTGAGGGGGTTAACTACACAGTCGATGGCACCAACACTATTGCAAACGGCTGTAGGGAATTCAGATGATGCTTAAGAACCGCATTTCAAACATGGTTTTAATATTAGTTTAAGTATAGTTTTATAGTTGATTTTACAGTTGCTTTAATAGGGTTTCTGATCATTCTAGCCGCTGATTCATGTGCAGTCAGATACATCAGTCAGATACGTATGGGTTGCAGATTTCAACCCTGATCTCTCTTAGGGGATTGCGACTCCTCTATTCCAGTTGAATGTAAGCGGCTAACCACCGTTTTCACCCGTTTCTAACCTGACTTCAGATTGCCAAACCTTTTTACTACCAAGTTTTTTATTACCACACTCTTTTACTGCGACGAATTCACTCATCCCGGTCTGGGGATTTCTTTATAATCCATGGACATTCAAACGTTCAATGATGCACTTTTGCGTAGGCGCGATCAGCCCGTTGCAGCCAGTCCGATTGTCTATCCGTCATTGCCCAAATCAGACATCACCATAGCGGATATTACCGCTCTGGATCTGCAACATATCCCGGTGGATTTCGATGCAGTGCTTAGACATCTGCTGCAATCGATTTGCCAAACAGAGGGGTTACCTTACGGTGAAGCGTGGTCGTTGGATGAGTCCGGCAGCCGGTTGGTTTATAGTGCGGCGTGGTATCCCCAAAATCCAGCATTTCAGCGGTTTTGGGAGATTTCCCAGAACTTTACCTTTCGGTTTGGCGTGGGTTTGCCGGGGCGGGTATGGGCAACGGGGGAACCGGAATGGCTGAGTCCGGTGGCGGAACAGCAGGACAGGTTTTTTCTACGGACAAGTTTTGCCCTGGATGTGGGCATCCAGACCATGTTTGGCGTGCCTGTACTGTGGAAGGATGGCCCTCTGGCGATTTTGGTATTTGGCAGTTACGCCGTTGAGCCGAAAAATTGCGAGTTGATGGAGCGGATTGGGGCGATCGCCACTCACCTGACCCCAATGCTGTACCACAAACGATTGCAGGCCACCCTGCACCATAACCAACAACGGATGGCCAATCTGATTGACGCGCTACCGGGGATGGTCTTCATCACCAGTAATGATCCCAGTTGGTCGGTGAAATATTTAAGCGACGGCTGTCAGCAACTGACGGGTTACAGTAGCGACGAATTAGTCAATCGACAGGGGCAACTCACCTACAACGATTTGATTGATCCCCACGATTTACCGCTGTTATTGGCAACGATCAATCACACCATTCCCTATGGCCAGTCCTATGTGCAGGAATATCGGATTCGCACCAAAACGGGCGAAGAGAAATGGCTGTGGGAAAAGGGCAAGCCGATTGTGGATCGGGATGGCAATCTCTGGGGCGTGGAAGGGTTTATTACCGACATCACGGGCTTAAAGCAAACGGCACGGGCGTTGGAAGAGAAAGAATCGTTTTTACGCTTGTTGTTGGACAACATTCCCCAACAAATTTTTTGGAAAGATACCCAACTGCGGTTTTTAGGCTGTAACGCCAGTTGGGCAAAGGAAGCCAACTTTGCTGATCCCGATTTTGTTGTCGGCAAAACTGACTATGACCTGTGTCCGTTTCCAGAAATTGCCGATTACTACCGAAAACAGGATCAACAAGTCTTAGCAACAGGGCAACCGAATCTGCATATTTTGGAACACAAGGTGAGACCGGACGGGCAAGAACGGTGGTTAGATGTGAGCAAATTCCCCATTCGCAATCCGGATGGCGAAATTGTCGGCATTTTGGGCACGATTGAAAACATTACCTCCCGCCGCCAAGCCGAGATTGCCCTCCAGGAAAGTGAGTCGCGCTATCGGGGTTTAATTGATTCGCAAACGGATGTGGT
>CAZJZR010000061.1:0-2281 GCA_964550475.1 uncultured bacterium | reverse complement strand
TCCAGGAAAGTGAGTCGCGCTATCGGGGTTTAATTGATTCGCAAACGGATGTGGTTTGTCGGGCATTGCCAGACACGACGATTACGTTTATTAATGAAACGCCCTGTCGGTTAACCGGGAGTGTTCCCAGTGATTTTGTCGGGCAACGCTGGATTCACACAGTACACCCGGAGGATCAGGATATGGTGGTGCGCGCACTGGCGGGGCTGACCACCGACCAGCCGATGGTGAATTTGGAATACCGCAGTATTGACGCGCTGGGTCAAGTCCATTGGTATCAGTGGGCGATTCAAGGCATTTTTAATCCGGATGGGGGGCTGACGGAGATCCAAACCGTTGGTCGGAATATCAGCGATCGCAAGTGGGCGGAAGACCTGCTGACGGCGCAAACCAAAATTCTGGAAGCGATCGCCCAAGGCACCCCGCTGAAACAAGTTTTGGCGGCGATCGCGGGGTTAGTGGAACAACACGCCAACGGAGCCATCTGCTCGATCATGCTGGTGGACGAAGACACCATGACCCTGCGGTTTGGAGCCGCTCCCAGTGCGGGGGAAAACTACAAAGAGGCGGCGGATGGCATGGTGATTGGCCCCTATGTCGGCTCCTGTGGCACCGCTGCCTACCTACACCAACCCGTGATTGTCAGCGATGTTACCACCGATCCCCGCTGGAGCAACTACCAAGAGTTTGCCCGTCGGTTTAATATCCGCTCCTGCTGGTCTACGCCCATCCTCACCACCAATGGCAAAGTCCTGGGCACCCTCGCCCTGTCTCGCCCCATTCCCTACGAACCCGTCAACCAGGAATTTTTGATCGTCAGTCAGTTCAGCTATTTGGCTGGGATCGCCATTGAACGGCATCTGGCCAACACGGCGTTGGCGAAACGGGAACGCTATTTGGCGGCCTTGGTGCAGATCCAACAGACCCTGTTGGGGAGCGATCAACAGGGCGATTTGTATGCAGGTGTGTTGCCGCTGTTGGGCGAGGTGACAGAAGCTAGTCGCTGTTATGTGTTTGAAAATAGTCGGGATGAGCACGGGCAGTTGCGGATGAGCCAACGGGCGGAATGGTGCGCCGAAGGGGTGGCCTCGGAGTTAGAAAATCCGTCGCTGCAAAACCTGCTCTACAGTGAGGTGTCGCCCCGGATGGCGGAGATGTTGGCGCAGGGGCAACCCTTTGGCGGTGTGGTGGCCAATCTGTTGCCAACGGAACGGCAAGCGTTGGCACCCCAAGGCATTTTGTCACTGCTGTGTTTGCCAATGACCCTGAAGGGCGAGTTTTCCGGCTTTATTGGCTTTGACAATTGCCGCGAAGCCCGTGCCTGGTCAACGGTGGAGGTGGATTTGCTGCGGGCAGCGGTGGCGGCGATCGCCCTAGCCCAGGAGAACAAACTCACCCGTCAAGCCCTGCGGGAACAAGAGAAACAATACCGCAGCATTTTTGAAAATGCCTTAGAGGGGATTTTCCGAACCACATTGGACGGGCGGTATTTGGTGGCCAATCCCATGCTGGCGCGGATTTATGGCTACGAATCGCCGCAAGCCTTAATTAGCCATACCAAGGACATTGGCGATCAATTGTATGTTGATCCCCAACGGCGGGAACAGTTTGTCCAACTCATGCTGGAACAGGGGGTGTTGTTTGATTTTGAATCGCCAATTTACCACCGGGATGGCCGGGTGATTTGGATTTCCGAATCGGCACGCAATATTTACGACGAACACGGCCAAGTGATTGGGTTTGAGGGAACGGTGGAGGACATTACAGCCCGCAAAGCGGCAGAACAGGAGTTGCGGCGGCGGGAACATCTGCTCCGCAGTGTGGCGGATGTCAGCCATCATTTGTTAACCAATCCGGATTATCAGGCGGCGATCGCCACCTCACTGGCCACCCTGGGAGAAGCAGCGGGAGTCGATCGGGTCTACATTTACCAAACCCATCCCCATCCCCAAACGGGGGAAGCAGCGATGAGTATGCGCTACGAGTGGACGCGCCCCGGTATTCCCGCCAGCATTAACCAACCCCATTGGCAAAACCAATCCTATCGGGAAGCGGGACTGGCTCACTGGCATGAACAGTTCCTGAATGGCTACCCGGTCAAGGGAGTGCGTTGTACCCTGCCTGCCACAGATCAGACGATTTTGGCCAAGGATGGGATTTTGTCGGTGCTGATGGTGCCGATTACCATTGATGGCGAGTTTTGGGGCTTTATTGGCTTTGATGACTGCACCCAGGAGCGGCAATGGTCGGAAAGTGATGAGTCGATTTTGATGGCGATCGC
>CAZJZR010000060.1:0-11103 GCA_964550475.1 uncultured bacterium | reverse complement strand
GTTTCTTTTACGAGTTCAAGCCTTGAAAAAGGAGTGAAGAATTCCAAATGGATTCCTCATCAAAAAGGAGGTAATTATAGACCTTGGTATGGCAATAATGATTGGTTTATTAACTGGAAATCTGATGGAAATGAGATCAGAAACTATGCTGGCTCTGGGACTCAAGGGCAAATGATTTACTTCCAAGAATTCATAAGCTGGGGTAAAATAACATCCTCGAAATTTAATTTGAGAATTGTTGGTCAAGAGCAAGGCTTTTTATTTGATTCTGGCAGTCCTGCTTTCAGTAGTAATAGTGGTGTTCTTGGTAACTGGGAAATCCTGTCAGTTCTTTGTTCTAAAGTAAGCGACTATTTATTTAAGCTCATGAATCCAACCATGAATTTGCAGGTTGGTAACGTAGGAGAATTTCCGATCTTTCTTGATAAATTTGATCCTGCTGTTCGTATTCGTGCTCAGGACTGTGTAAATGTCTCACGCCAAGACTGGGACAATTTTGAAACCTCCTGGGACTTCCAAACCCATCCGTTGGTTCAGTTGTCCGTAGGCAGTAGTCAGTTGCCAGTGGGTGGTGAGCAGTTGGCAGTTGCCAGTGGACAGTTGCCAGCAAAACGGCGGAATTTGAAGGAGTCGTTTCAAGTTTGGCAAGCCCAGAGTGAGGCGAATTTTCAGGAACTGAAGCGGTTGGAAGAAGAGAATAACCGCTATTGGATTGAAGCCTACGGCCTGGAAGACGAACTCACCCCCGAAGTCCCCGACGACCAAATCACCATCCGCCGCGCCGACCTAGAACGCGACATCAAATCCCTCATCTCCTACGCCGTCGGTTGCATCATGGGTCGCTACTCCCTCCAGCGTCCAGGGTTAATCCTCGCCAGCCAAGGGCAGGGTGTAGAGGATTACTGGAAGATAGTTAGATCAGTTGACAGTGGTCAGTTGACAGTTGACAGACAGGCAGAAGCTTACAGTAAGCAGGGAACAGTTGCCAGTGAACAGTCAGTAGTGGACAGTTCACTGCAACAAGACCAACTGAAAACTGAAAACTGTCAACTGACAACTAAATCCGGCTTTCAGCCGGATACCGACGCTATCCTGCCCATCACCGACCAGGCTTACTTCGACGACGACATTGTTAGCCGCTTCGTCGAGTTCATCAAAGTTGCCTTTGGCGCAGCAACCCTGACCGAAAACCTCGACTTCATCGCCAACGCCCTCACCCTCAAGTCCGGTGAAACGGCATTGGATCGCATCCGCCGTTACTTCGTCACCGAATTCATCTCCGACCACATCAAAACCTACAAAAAGCGGCCTATCTATTGGCTATTCACCAGTGGCAAAAAACGAACCTTTGGTGCCCTGGTTTACCTGCACCGCTACACCCCCGACACCGTAGGCCGCATCCGCATCGACTATGTGCTAGAACTCCAGGTCAAACTCGACAAAGAAATCGAACGGCTCAAAGCCCAGGTTGAAGCGGCCTCCACCACCTCTGCCAAACGCTCCGCCAGCAAACGCCTGAAGGAACTGCACGATCAACAGCTTGAACTGCGCGAGTATCAGGCCAAACTCCAGACCTTCGCCGATCGCCGCATCCAACTCGACCTCGATGACGGCGTAGCGTATAACTACACCCGCTTCAAAGGCATCATTTACGAAGGCACCGAACTGAAAATGGCCGATCTGGAAGCCAAAGCCCAGTGGAAGCTAGATTTGTTGAAACAGCAGAAGGCAAACCCATGACCACGATTACCATCGACGAGTCTGGCCGGATTGAAATTCCCGCTGATGTGCGCGATCAACTCGGTCTACACCCTCGCGAAACCCTCCAACTAGAGGTCAGCGAAGGCCGCATTATCCTGCAACTGGCTGATAGGCTGCCTCAAACCCACCGTGAGGGCACCGCATTGGTTGTAGAGACACCGCCCCTAGGCACGCTAGAGGATGTCAATCGAATCATTGATGGCCTGCGGGAAAACCGTATTCAAAGCCAAATGTCCCTATGAAAGCCCTCTTCGACACCTCTGTTCTGGTCGCTGCCATCCTCACCGGACATCCTGCCTATCGCGCCTGCTTGCCTTATCTGAAACAAGCACAGTCAGGCCAGATAACGGGGATGGTAGCAACCCACACCCTAGCCGAGGTGTATGCCGTTCTAACCCGCATCCCCCAAGCACGCATCAGTCCTAGCCTTGCTCAGACCCTCATCGCCGATAACTTACAGGCATTCCAGAAAGTTCCCCTAGCTGAGGCAGACTACCAAGCGGCTATCAGCCTGATGGTGGCCAATAATCTGCCCGGTGGCGGCATTTACGATGCCCTCATCGCTCAGGTCGCCACCAAGACTCAAGCGGATGCTCTACTGACATTGAATCCTGACCACTTCACCCGATTGGGGGCAGACATTGCCAATAAAGTTATCAACCTTCTGACCCAGTAATTCGATGGAAAACCTTTCTCCAAGCAGGCAACAGCAGATTCTCAAGTTCCTCTCCCGCCCCTTTTGGGAGATCACGACCGTTAGCGATACAGCCCTGCTTCACTATGATCAGGCCCTGACCCATGATTCCTTTACCAAGGAACAACAGGATAGAGGGATTGTCTGCCAATCATACGAAAGGCTGGAGTTTCTTGGCGACAGGGTTCTCAATCATGCTGTAGCCGAATTCTTGTTCCAGCAATACCCTGATGCCGAAGGGGTTCTCTCAAACAAGATCCAATTCACTAAAAATGAGAATCTGGCCAAGATTGTTAAAGCTAAAAACTTGGGCATTCAAGCCCCTTTGGTTCTTCTAGGTAAGGGGCAAAACCTAGAAGACTCAATTATTGCCGATGTTTTTGAAGCCCTGATTGCAGCTATCTACCTTGACCCCAACTATGGCATGGCTAAAATTCACACCATTGTCCGTAAACAGTTCGCAGAAGCTATTCAAACTTTCCAGCCTGAACAGGAGAACAACAAAGCAGTGTTGCAAGCCTACGTCCAGAAGCATTTACGAAGCAGTCAGGTATCCAAAGCTGATTTGGACTATGTGGACATTAGCGACACCATAGACACTAACAACCGCCATACCTTCCTTGTTGAGGTCAGAATCCTTAGTCGCCCTTGGGGGCGCGGTCAAGGCAGTAACAAAGGCAGTGCTCAACAGGCTGCCGCCAGAGCGGCATTGAGTAAGATTGAGGCAGGAGATAGCCCCTTTCAAGCCACTGACTAGTCAGGCTAACAAATCTCCACACTAGATGTCGCCTACGGCTTGCCCATGAACATCACCCGCGTTCAAAATACCCTGATCAACCTCTTCACCGATGACTCCCGCTGGCCGCACCCAGGTCGGAGATTGGTGTTTTGGTATGACGCTGAAACCCAGTTTCAAGGCACCTTTACCGAGCTTGACCTCAGTCACATCAACATCGAAAAACTTGAACTCGACAACACCCCCTTTACCCTCAAGTATCGGCTGCTGGTCGAACAACCTGACCAACCCTTTTTGCTCTACGCCCCTTTCCCAGAGCCACCCCCCCACGAAAACTGGCTCCTCGACCTTCAGAAAAGTGGCATCACCTTTTCTGCCGATCAAGCCGCCCTCATTTATGCCGACCTGGGTTTCCATGAACGCAGACTGGAAGGCTTAATCCGTCAACATCTGAAATTTTTTAACAACCGCAAACGGGCAGAAACGCTGTACGCTATGCAACTGCCTCCAGATACCAGCGATCGCACCCTGCTGGTGGCCATGCTATCCGTCATCGCTGGACTGAAAGTGCCCGATCCGCCCGTCCTGATCCGTCAGGTACTCATGCAAGGGCTGTTAGAGTCCGATAACCCCCTCTGGGACGAAATCAGCCGCTTTGTTTCAGGCGAAGCTTTCTGGCAAGTGGTGCAGGATTTTTGCAACTTCAAAGACGAGAAACCCAGCCTGAGAAAACTGATGACTCGTCTACTGATCACCCATCTGGATGTCGCCCTGCATGGCCCACTCCCCATCGCCTTAGCACAGTCTGTTATTACTCCTAGTCAACGAGCCTATGCCTTCATTGACCAATGGATGCGAGATCAACGGGATACGGAATCGCTCAAAAAACTAGCCACTCAAATTGAGCAAGAACTGAATATCTTGGGGTTGCTGGAACCGCTTTCTGCCGAGATGCTGCATGAAGCCGCCACCTTTGAAGCCATAGACCAGGTACTGATCCGACAATGCGTAGCCGAGATCCTAGCCCAAGTTAGCGATATTATTCGCTGGCGACCCTGGCTGAAATCGCGCCGGACGCTGCCCTGGTTCGACAAGTACCAAAATATTTATCACGCCCTAGAAGCTGCCATTGACCTGTTAGAACTGCAATCCCAATATAGGGGTGGGTTCAGTCAATCGGCGGCTCAGTTGTTCACAGCGTATACCAAAGACCTGTATCGAGTTGATCAGGCTTACCGCAAATTTGTGGTGGCCAGCGATGCCGCCCTAGGCGACATTCTTAAGCCTGTGATTGACTTAATTGAAGGGATGTATGTCAACTGGTACCTGGCTGAGTTGGGAGCAACTTGGTCAAACTCCCTAGGCACAACTTGGGCAGTGCAGGGGGTGCCGTTGCAGCCAACATTCTTTGATACTCACGTCGCCCCGATTCTCAGGCGCAGCGATCGGGAAAAGGTATTCGTTATCATCTCTGATGCATTGCGCTATGAAGTTGCGGCTGAACTCAAAACCGTCGTTGAACAAGACCTCCGAGGAGAAACTAGCCTAACCTCGCAACTGTCTCTTTTACCCAGCGTGACCCGCTTAGGCATGGCCGCTCTCCTACCCGGCACATCTCTCAAACTGGAACCGAGAAGCAGTGATGTCAAACGGGATGACTTCAGCACCCGTGGAACCGATGCCCGCCAGGTAGCCCTGTCCCAAAACACCCAGGTGGACGCTAAAGTCTTAAAAGCCGCTGACCTGTTAGACACCAACACAGAACATGGTAGGGATCTGATCAAACCCTATCGGCTCCTCTACATCTATCACGATGTCATTGATGCAACGGGAGATAAGGCCGCCAGTGAACGGGATGTATTCGGCGCGTGCGATCGGGCAATTGACCAAGTGCTGAGGCTCGTCAAGCGCATCTGCAACTCTTTGAATGGTACCCATGTATTGGTAACGTCTGACCATGGTTTCCTTTACCAGCGCAAGGTGATCGAGGAAGCAGACAAACTTCCCTTACCCAGAGGAGAGGATATTCTGGAAACCAACCGACGATATGTGCTGCGATCGGGAGCGATCGCTGAGTCGGGAACCCTTGCCTTCCCTGTCCCCTATACAGAGGGCGAGTTAACCGTGGTTGTACCCCGTGGCAGCGTTCGCTTTGCCGTCCAGGGAGCGGGTACTCAATATGTGCATGGAGGAGCTAGCCTGCAAGAGGTCTGTGTCCCTATCCTGACCTACCATCACAAACGGGCAGAGAAAGGAGATGATGGTCCAGCCCGTAAAGTAGGGGTTCAAATTAATGCCCGTAATCGCCGGATCACCAATAACCGCTTTCGCATCAGCCTAATGCAAACAGATGCCGTAGAAGGCCGCTGGCGTGCCCGTCGAGTCACCATTGGCTTATATGACCCAGCCACTGGCAATCCGCTAACAGATGTAAAAATAGTAGAGTTGGGCAGTTCCAGCTCAAACCCAACCGAGCGGGAATTTCCTCAAACCCTAACGGTAGTTACCATCAATCCTCCCTCTAGTGCCTATTTGATTGTCCGTGATGATGATGACGATGAAGAATTGCTCCGGGAAACCTGGATCGTCAGCCTCGGCATCATCAACGACTTTGGTGATTTTTAATGCGATAGATTAGTAGCAGTTTTCTCCAGTATGGGTGACGGATGGATGACCTCGATCGCAAGTTGAATGATGTCTTTCCCGGTCGGGTTGTACGCAAAGACTTGACCAAGCGGATTCGGGAAGGAGCCAGTGTTCCGGTCTATGTGCTGGAGTACCTGCTGGGTATGTACTGTGCGACTGACGACGAAGAAACCATCGAGAAAGGGGTCGAAAGTGTCAAACGCATTCTGGCTGAGAACTACGTGCGTCCAGATGAGGCAGAATCTGTCAAGTCAAAAATTCGGGAGTCCGGGCGATACAGCATTATTGACCGAGTTACAGTCAAACTGAATGAAAAAGCCGATATTTACCAAGGGTCTTTGATGAGTCTGGGGATTAAAGGTGTAGCTGTTGATCCAGAGATTGTGCGCCGAAATGAAAAACTTTTGAGCGGTGGGATCTGGTGCATTTTACAGATGGAGTACGAAGCCGGGGCAAATCCCAGTCCCTTCATGTTAGGCAGTCTCAAACCCATCCAAATGCCCAACGTAGACATGCAAGAACTATTTGCGGGTCGTTCTGCATTTACTCGCGATGAATGGATTGATGTCTTACTGCGCTCTGCTGGATTAGAGCCAACAACATTGACAGACGAGGCAAAATGGCACCTATTAGCTCGCATGATTCCGCTGTGCGAGAATAATTACAACTGCTGTGAGCTGGGGCCTCGGTCTACAGGTAAGTCCCACCTCTATAAAGAAGTTTCACCTAATTCCATCCTCATCTCCGGCGGAAAAACAACGGTCGCCAATCTGTTTTACAACATGTCTACCCGTCAGATAGGGTTAGTCGGGCTGTATGATGTTGTGGCCTTTGACGAGGTAGCGGGTATCAGTTTCCACGACAATGATGGCATCCAGATCATGAAAGACTACATGGCTTCTGGATCCTTTGCACGGGGGAAAGCAGAAATTAGTGCTTATGCATCGATGGTGTTTGTCGGAAACATCAACCAGAGTGTTGAGTCCCTAGTCAAAACCTCCCATCTGTTGGCTCCATTCCCCGAAGCCATGATCGATACCGCCTTCTTTGATCGGTTCCACGCCTACATCCCCGGTTGGGAAATCCCAAAATTCAGCCCAGAAAACTTCGCTAATCGCTACGGGTTTATTGTGGATTACCTGGCGGAGTGGCTGCGGGAGATGCGAAAACGCAACTTTGGCGATGCCATTGACAAGTATTTCAAGCTGGGTAACAACCTCAAACAGCGGGATGTTCAAGCTGTCCGTAAAACTGTATCCGGATTGCTAAAACTTCTATGTCCTGATGGTGCTTACAGTAAGAAGGATGTCGAAGATGCCTTAGTTTATGCCCTGCGAGTTCGACGACGGGTTAAGGAACAACTTAAGAAAATCGGTGGCATGGAATTCTTCGATGTCCATTTCAGCTACCTTGACCAAGAGACCTTAGATGAACACTTTGTTTCTGTTCCTGAACAAAGCGGTTCTAGCCTTGTTAGTGAAGATGTACTCAGCCCTGGACACCTGTATATGGTCAGCAACGGAGACCATGACATGATTGGCCTATTCAAGTTAGAGCTACAAACAGTTCCCGGAAACGGCAAGCTGATCCGCACAGGTGTTGCCAGCATGGGAGGAATGAGGGACTGTACCAACATCGCATTGAACTATTTCAAGGCCAATGGTCACCGGGTCAGCGGTAGTATTCATCCCGACAACTCAGATTTTCTATTCCAACTGCTTGATCTACAGGGGGCAGGCATACCCCAGGAGGGTGGATTAGCCCTGTTTATTTCTCTATGTTCAGCCGCTCTCAAACGCAGTGTGCAGCCCCAACTTGCCATCTTTGGGGAGATGACCCTAGGAGGAACTATTAATCCTGTCAGGAGTCTTGCTGCCAGCCTTCAGGTAGCTTTTGATGCTGGAGTGAAACGGGTACTATTGCCGATGACTAGCGCAGTAGATCTATCCACTGTCCCCCCGGAACTCTTTACAAAGTTCCAGACCTCCTTCTATAACGATCCAGTGGATGCAGTCTTCAAAGCCCTCGCAGTTAATTAAGCATCAGCGTGAGATATGCCTCATAACCATCCAAAATGAGTTGCTGCTTCAGTTGAGCAGGCACAGGAACAAACCGAACCTCATAGTTTCCCTTGGGTTGAATGGCGCACAACAAACCTGCTTTGACAAGGGTGAGCACTGTGTTCTGCATCGTCCTCTCATAAGTTGAGTTTGTCCATTGGGTCACAGTTGGCTCCTGCTCCCGCTTTACCTCGAAAAATCCCCGTAGATCAGCAGCTGTAACGGTTGTATCCAGACGGTTGCGCTTTTCAAGCAATACCTCAGTTACAAGTTCTCTCAATAAGCGGTTTTCCCGTAAAACCAGAAACAGAAGGGTAGATCGGCGAGTATCTAAGTTATCGCTGACTAATAAGTGAACATAGTTTTCTGGAACATCCTTCAACCGTTTCAAGACAGTTTGCAAGGCTCCCTCACGGGACGAACGAGACCGTAGTTGCAAGATGTCATTATCTAATACCTGCTGCCGCAACTGCTTGGGTGATGCCCCCTTGGAGAGAAGCGATGCGATCGCAACCGTTTCCGGCAGAGAAAAGGCATTTTTAGTCAAGGCTCTATAAGCTGTATTCGCTACTAACATTGAACGAGGGATGAAACCAGTTCGATAACCCTAACTATTGAGAAAATCTCAAAAAACAGACCATTTTGAACAAAATCACTGAATAAGTTTCCTCCTAACGTGTTTCAGGCTTATCAAATCATTGCGGATTATGTAGCCACTTTTCAAACAGTCCCTAAAAACAGGTCTTAAGGAAATGATATACCATGCATAATAGTACTTTTGAACCAAAACCATTCCTTCCATGGGTCAAATTACCATACAGAGCCGTTTGGTTGCCAGCGAAGCTACTCGCCAGCATCTCTGGATGCTGATGGCAGATCGGAACACGCCCCTGATCAACCAACTGTTGGAACAAATTAATCAGCACCCTGACTTTCTTACCTGGCGACAAAAAGGCAAAATCCCTGTCGGTACCGTCAAGCAACTGTGCCAACCACTACGGTCAGATCCGCGCTTCTCAGGACAACCCGGTCGGTTTTATACATCAGCGATCGCCCTAGTGGACTACATTTACAAATCCTGGTTAACGCTCCAACAACGGCTTCAGCACAAGTTAAACGGGCAGCAACGCTGGCTGGAAATGCTCAAAAGTGACGAAGAATTAGCTGAAATTAGCGGCTGTAGCCTGGATACCTTGCGCCAACGAGCAGCCAAAATTTTACAAACTGACAATCCCATCCATCCAGAGCCGTCCACATTGCCTAAAAGCGGCAAGCGACGTAAACCAAAACAAACAGAGACTTCTGCCTTATCCCCCAACATCTCGCAAGCCTTGTTTTTCGCCTACCGTGAGACCGAGGATGTGAAAATTCGTGCGGCGATCGCCTATTTGCTCAAAAACGGCTGTACATTGCCAGAGAAACCGGAAGACCCCCAAAAATTTGCCAAACGTCGCCGCAAAGTCGAAATCCAAATCCAACGCCTAACCGAACAGTTAGAAGGACGAGTACCCAAAGGTCGTGACTTGACCAATACCCAATGGCTGGCAGCCCTAGAGACGGCGACAACAACTGCACCCCAAAGCGAAGCCGAAGCCAAGTCCTGGCAGGATAGTTTGCTGAGGGAGTCGAGCAACCTACCCTTTCCAGTAGCCTATGAAACCAATACTGATCTGACCTGGTTTCGCAACCAGCAGGGTCGCCTCTGTGTCCGGTTTAATGGGCTGGGAGATCATATTTTCCAGATCTACTGCGATCGCCGCCAACTGCATTGGTTTGAGCGATTCCTGGACGATCAGCAAGTGCAGAAGGATAGCAAAGACCAGCATTCTAGTGCCCTCTTTACCCTGCGGTCTGTTCGGATTAGTTGGCAGGAAGGTAAGGGTAAGGGCAAACCATGGCAAATTCATCGCTTAGCTCTACAATGCAGCCTAGATACTCGCCTGTGGACTCAGGAAGGTACCGAACAAGTCCGAAACGAGAAGGCTGCGGATATTGCCAAAATTCTGACCAAAATGGAGGATAAAGGTAACCTTAACGACAAACAGGAAGCCTTCATTAAGCGGAAGCAGTCTACCCTTGACAGAATAAATCATACATTTCCTCGTCCGAGCAAGCCTTTGTATCAAGGCCAGTCTCAGATCATTGTCGGCGTTAGCATAGGATTAGAAAAACTAGCTACTGCTGCGGTTGTAGATGCCTCTACAGGCAAAATCCTTACCTACCGGAGTATTCGGCAACTGTTGGGTAACAATTACAGACTGTTGAATCGTCAACGCCAGCAACAGCATCACAATACCCATCAACGCCAAATTGCCCAACGGCAAGGCAAGAGAGGATTATTGTCTGAGTCTGAATTAGGGCAGTATGTCGATCGCTTACTAGCAGACGCAATAGTTGACTTAGCCAAGACCTATTATGCAGGCAGCATTGTTGTCCCCAAATTAGGAGATGTTCGAGAGCGCGTCCAGAGTGAAATTCAGGCTAGGGCAGAACAAGTATGCCCAGACTTGCTTTCAGGGCAACAGAATTATGCGAAACAACATCGTTCTGCTATTCATCGTTGGAGCTATGGAAGATTGATTGACCAGATTCAGAGCAATGCGAAAAGAACTGGAATTGTAGTGGAAGATGCACAACAGCCTATCCAAGGAACTCCGCAAGAAATCGCCAGAGCCTTAGCAATCACAGCTTACCAAGACCGATTGAAAATGATATGATAAACAGAACATCTGTACCTTGACAGAAAAATAGTCAATAGCGCCGCAGTTCATGCTTCTTTGAAGCCTCTGTGCTGTGCAAAATGTGGGTTAGTTTGGCTGTTGAAGAAACAGCCTTGCTTTCTGACCCTGGTAGCTGTCCACCCTGAAGCTGCTATCCCCTGTGGATAGGATAGGTGCGCCCCCAGCAATAGGGGAGCGGGTATACCGCAGTGGTGGCTACTGAATCACCTCCAAGCAAGGAGGAATCCACTTTATTGTTTGGCGAACCGAAGCAAGGGCAAAACTCTAGGAGATTTGCCAAACTCCGAACTCGCCGTCTGAACGTTTGTCTACTGTTTTTGAGGCATAATGATGCATTTCCAGAGGGCAGTTTGCATGGCTGCCGGATGAGGTTTGCCAAACCCATCGTTGGAATCCCCTCTCTGAGGGGATTAGGTGATGCGGGATCGCGATCGCCGTCCCAGCTTTGGGCGGGTTGAAAGGCTT